>JAFGXB010000081.1 GCA_016936875.1 Burkholderiaceae bacterium
CGTTGTCGTGGCACCAGAGACCGAGGGCGCAGTGCTGTTGGGCGTCGGCCTTGACGAGCTGGGCGCGCTCTTCGGCATTGATCGTGCCGCGTTCGGCGTGCAGGGCGGTGTTGTTGTGCTGCACCAGGGCGTGGATGGCTTCGGGTGAGATCTGCGCTTGCCTGGGCAACACGGCGGCCCAGGGCAGGTGCTCGCGCCACTGGGCGAGCCAGTCTTGCATGGCCTCGGCGGGCATTGGCCGGGCGATGGCATAGCCTTGAAAGCGGCGGCAGGACATGGACGCCAGCGCCAGGGCGTGTTGCGGTGTGCTCACGCCTTCGGCCACCACATTCAGCCCCATCAGCGCCGCGGTGCGCAGCAGGCCGTAAGTGATGCTCAGCCCGGCACCGCTGGTGAACAGATCGCGGGTGAAACTGCGGTCGATTTTGACGGACGCCACCTCAAGCTGCTGAAGATGGGTCAGGCTGGCGCTGCCGGTGCCGAAGTCGTCGAGCGCGACGCGCACGCCCAGAACGCGGCAACGGTTGACGACGAAGCTGGCCATTGTGCTGTCGAGTTCGGAGCCATGCTCGGTCACTTCGAGCACGAGGCGCTCGGGCGGGCACTGCGGGTGGCGCTCAAGCGCGCCACGCAGATCGGAGAGGAACTGCGGATCGAGGAAATGGCGCGGGCTGATGTTCACGCTGACCTGGATGTTGCGGCCTTCCAGATGCCAGCGCTGCGCCTGATCCAGCGCGGCGGACAGCACAAAGCGGCCCACCGGAACGCCGATCTGCTCTTCATCGAGCACCGACTCAAACGCCCCCGCGGTATGCACGCCGTCGGCGTCGCGCAGGCGCAGCAGAGCTTCTACAGCGTAAACGCCCACACCGCCCGCGCCCGCTTTGGGGTCGAACGACAGAATGGGCTGATAGTGCAGCTCCAGGCGTTTTTCGCGCAGGGCGTTGAGCACCCAGTGCAGCTTGCGGTCCTGTTCCTGCAGGGCATCTTCCATATGCTGGTCGAAGATGCGGAACTGCTGGCGTCCGTTTTCCTTGGCCGCGTACATCGCCAGATCGGCGTGCCGCATCAGGGTGAGGGCATCCACCGGCTGCGCCTGCTGCTGGATGACGATGCCCAGTGAAAGGCCGAGCTGCAAGCCGTGGCCCTGCACCACGAACTCCTGCTCCATGCTCTTGACCAGACGTTCGGCCACGGCACGCAGCTGTTCGAGCGCGGTGTAGTGCGTGAACATCACGACGAATTCATCTCCGCCCAGCCGCGCCAGCACATCACTCTGGCGCAGCACGCCACGCAGGCGCTGGCCGACGGCGATCAGCAGTTGGTCGCCGACCGAGTGCCCCAGGCGGTCGTTGACAATCTTGAAGCGGTCCAGATCGATCATGCCCACGGCCAGCGCCCGGTCCGGGTACTTGCTCAGCGTGGCGTTCAACTGCCGCATGAAGGCGCGGCGATTGGCCAGGCCGGTGAGGTCGTCGCGGTAGGCGATGGTGCGGAATGTCTTGAATTCGTCGCGGATCTGTTCGTTGTGCAGCACCAGCCGGCGGCTGAAGCGCTCCTTGAACAACTGGGTGGCCGTGCTGAAGGCCAGCGCTTCGGCGAAAGCCAGCCAGAGCAGCACTTGCTGTGCCCAACCGTTGGTCGGCAGACTCCAACGTCCGTCGCTGAAGAGCAGGGCGACCAAAGTCATTGTGGCGATCAGGCCATACATCGCCACAATCTGGCGGCGGCGAAAGCGCAGCACCTCGATCGGCACGATGCTGACCAGGATCAACATCGCGATAAAGGCAATCTGTGGCTGCCACACCGCAAATCCAAGCTGCACCATCACGTTGAGCAGCAGAAAGACGTAGGTGGGGTAACTTTTTTCGCGCAGTGTCTTGTCGGGCAGGCGTTGAACCCAGAGGGTGAGCCCGGTGTTCACCAGCGCACCGATGACAAAGTACGCGCCCGAAACCAAGACGGGCACCACGCCCAGCAGCCCATAGCCCAGGATGGTGAGCGCGCCGAGGGCGTAGCCCGCGAGATTGAGCACCAGCAGCGCCTTTTGCGGGCGCCGTGATTTGTTGGAAGGATGCGATGGATCCATCGGTGTGTCGTACGGGCGAGGAATGCGCCGCGTTGGCTTGCGCTGCGCAGATCGGTTTGTTCCGTGTTGTCTCGGTCAGGCGGGCAGTGCCGCAGCCCGGATCGAGGGTATTTATGGAACGAACCAGTGTAGAGAGTGGAACCGTGCGCCACTGTAAATTCAGCGCAAACATCTGACTGCGGCGTGTACTTTTTCACGCAAACGGCAGAACGTTTTTTGCGACATAGGCCAATAAAAAACGTGAGAGTATCGATAGTTTGATCGAAGTCAAGGCGCGGAAGTGCGCAGCTCACTATGCGTCATGTAACTAATTGATACTGTCGGCTTCTCTTTGAAAGGTTGCCCCATGAAAAAATCGCTCGTGACCATCGCACTCTCCGCCCTGGCCCTCTCCACCAGTGCTTTCGCCCAGGAGGCCAAAAAGCCGCTGACCTTCAGTGAAATCCAGACCATCCGCATCATGGCAGGTGGTGTGGTGGGCAATGCCCTGGCCAAAACCATGGAGCGTCCTTCCATGGGCATCCTGACCAACCGTTCCGTGATTTGCAATGATCTGGCCGGTGGCATTGGCGGCACGCTCACCGTGAATAAGCCGGACTCCAAGTTGACGTTCGAGTCCGTCAAGGACAAGGCGGAAATCGCGCCAGCCGTTGCCCATCTCCTGCCGACCGACGGCGTCTATCTTGCCTTCGGGGGTGAGTGGAAAAAGGAAGAAAACATGGCGCTGCTCGAAACCGCGCTGGAGCAACTGGCCGAGCACAACTACAAAGGCAGTTTGATTTTCCACGTCACCACCTGGGCGCAAAAGCAGCCGCAGGAGATTGCCGCGCGCAATCCCAAGGTGGCCAAGTATTTTGAAACCGCCCAGCTGCGCGCCGTCACGCTGGATCTGAACAAGAAGGAAGCCTTGATCAACAAGGTCACTTTCGATGGCAAGGACTACAAGCTCAACGTCGCCGCCACCGCGCCGATGCGCGACGATCTGGTGGAGTTGTTCAAGCGCCAGTAAGTCTGCAGTCTGCAGACTGCGCGCCATGCGCCAATCGGACAAAACACCCCGCCGCTGCGGGGTGTTTTGCTTTGCGAGCGCACGCGGTTGCAAACCGGCTATTTCTGCCTTGGGCACGCCGTGTCCAAGAGGCAATGCGCTGCGCGTCTGACCTGGTTGCGGCGTGGCGCTTGCGCACCGGGCGTACCGATCAGCGTGGCGTGGCACTCTGCCGGACAATCCGGGGAACCGAATGCAATCATGATGCCAACTCAGCTTGATCGCGCGCAGTGCGCGGGCGCACATCCCCAATCTTGCGCAGTTTGCCCAAGCGCCGGGCAAAACCGGCGCGGCGCGGAACAACATCGACCTCCTTCACCCGCCTCGCGGCTGAGACTGGCTGCGCTTTGCGAG
>JAFGXB010000011.1 GCA_016936875.1 Burkholderiaceae bacterium
GCCGGCTCCACCGGGTCCACGCGCGTCGTGAGTTCGATATGTTCAATCGGCGTACTGGTCGGGATGGTGTCCGGGAACAGATCGCGCACCACCGTGTAGAGCATCAGCAAATCGCGGTACGCGGCCAAATCGAAGCCCATGCGGTGTTGCTGCGGGTCATCCATCAGCATGTGTTCCAGCACCGAGACGATTTGCGGCTCGCCCCAGGCCATGGTGATGAGTTTCATCGCGCGGTCGTAGTCCATCAGATCGCGGTTGCTTCCCTGTGCATCGGCTGGCGCGTCCCAGGTCGGCACGGCGACATTGAAGCGCCGTTCAAACCGGGTGTAGAGCGTCTCGAATTCCTGTTTGCGGCCATGCTTGCGGTACAGATCAAACAGCAGCAGATAGGGCAGCGCGAAGCTGTCGCTCGCACTGTCGTCGAGCGATTTTTCGAGCAAGTCCATGGCGCGGCCTTCGTCGCCCATATCGATGAAATACTCGGCCAGGTGGCCCGCGTCCATCAACTCGTCGACATGCACCTGCTTGTCCTGGCTCATGGGCTGCAGGAAGCGCGAATCCCAGTCAAACCCCGAGTGGCCCCAGGTACTCGGCGCCGGGCCGTCCAGGTACGGCGCGTCGATCTCTGGCTGCAAGGGGCGTCCGTCCACCGAGGGCGGCAGACCAAACGGCATGACCGGCGGCTGGATGGTGCTTGCCTGCACCGACATGGACGTTGCCGCCACGGTGGGCGCCGCCGCCAACAGCACCTCGGGTCGTGGGCTGGCAGAGGGCCTCGCCACGGAAGCGGGAACGAAGGGGCTGTCGTGCAGACCGGGGTCTGCGCCTCTGCGCCACAACCAGAAGCTCAACGCGCCCAGCGCCACCAGCGCCGCAATCAGGGCGTACACCACGCTGGCGGAATAGCTCTGCGCACGCACTCGCGCCAGATCGGACTGCGAACGCTGCAATTGCTGCGAGGCCTGCTCGAACTGCCGCTGCAGCACGTTGGCGCGTGCCTGCAAGGCGTTGATCTGCTGCAGGGTCTGGGCATCGCCCGGCGCTGCCGTCGCGTCCATGATGAGTTGGCGCAACTGGCCGAGCTGCGCCCGCTGCTCGGGGCTGAGGTTGGGCAAGGTGGTCGGCAAGGCGGTGGCCAGGCGCAACTCCGGGGAGGCCGTCAGGTCGACCGCGCTCAGATCGTCCATTTCAAGGCGGCTCTGCGCGGGGGGCTTGATGGCCACCTGCGGAACGGCCGGAGCGCGCAAGTGGCGCTCAATCGGCCGCAACGCGGCGCGGGGCGCTGATTTTTTTTCGGCTTCGCGCTCTGCAAGCGGCTTGCTTTCGCGCGGCGGCTTGCGCAATGGCGGCGCAAGCTCAGACTGAAGCGAGGTAGTGGATGCACCACCCTGCGCCGCAGGCTGCAACGACCTGGACGGACGTTCCGCGCCTGCAGACGGCGTGGCAAGCACGGCGCTGCCTGCGGTCATCGGCAGCTCGGGCGCCGGGGGATCGACCAGCAGGGTATAGACCTGGGTGCGCTGAAACTGGCAGGCCAGATGCAGGCGCACGATCAGAATGGGCTCGCGCAGCGGCTGCTGGCTGCGCAAGGCCAGGGTGACGCCGCCAGATGTGGGCTTCGAGGTGATGGCCAGAGTGCCGACATTGCCACCAAACTCTCCCGCCTGAGCCTGCGCCTGCACGCAAGACAGCGGCAAGGACTCTTGCCCGTCCAGCCGCACGGGAATGTCCATCTGCAGCGTGCGCCCGAGCTCAGCCCGGGTCTGCGGCGCGCCAATCATCAAGGCCTGCGCGGGGTTGCTCAGCAGTGCAAACAGCCCAAGGGAAAAAGCGCACAGACGCAGGCGCAAATCAAAGGCGCTGAGCGCGCGCGTTCTCCGGGGAGGGTTGAATTGGCAAGAAACAGTGAGCATTGCAGCGGAAAATAAGGACGTCGCATCCAAATGTGTCAAATGATTGGAAAGCAATGTATCACGCGCTTTTCAGTCCATTTGCCACGGGCCGACATCCGTTGAAAAGCCTGTGAAAAATTTAACAATCGCCCGAATTTTTGTCGGAATCTCCCCACAAGGCTCCAGCTCCCCCTGGGGGCTGCCTATGATGCTTGCTCCCTCTTGAAGAGACGCCACAACGCATGACTGCCGAACTCCGAGCCGACCGTCAGGGCGACTGCCTCGTGCTGCGCCTGCATCACCCCGAAACCCACAACGCCCTGACCGCCGCGCTCTGCGCCGCTGCGCTGGAGGCGCTCACCACGGCACAGCGCGATGCCGACATTCGCGCCGTGGTGCTCACCGGCACCCCGCGCCAGTTTTGCGGCGGCCTGCACGACGCCGAGGCGCAAGAGGGGCTGCACGACTGCATTCTGGCGCTGCGCGACTGCGAGCCGCTGGTCGTCGGCGCGCTGGAGGGACAGGCGCGCGGCGCGGGTGCCGCGCTGGCGCTGGCCTGCGATCTGCTGGTCGCCGCCGACGATGCGCAGCTCCTGCTGCCTGATCCGCTGCTGCCCGAGCAGGACGTGGGCGGCGCGCAATGGCTGGCAGCCCAACTGCTGCCGCGCACCACCTGCAATGAAGCCGCGCTGTCTGGCCTGGGCCTGAGCGCCCCGCGCCTGCATCAGCTTGGCGTGGTCAACCGGCTGTGCCCACCAGGCCTGAGCCTGCAGACCGCGCTGCAACTCATCGAGTCCATTGCCCCGACGCCCGGCGGGGCGCGCAAGTCTTTGCCCGCTCCGCCGTGGCAAACCAGTGAGCTGCATGTGCATTTGAGCCGCCAGTTGCGCCTGCCCGCAGGCAGCTGACAGCGCACGCCAGCCCCGCACACAGATCCGGCACGCACACCCCACACCCGCATGGAAACCGCCCCATCTCCCCGCGTCAGCACCCTGCAGACCCGGCTGCACCGCTTCCTGCAAACGGTTGTGCAGCCGCAGGAAAGCAGTGTGAATGCGGCGCTGCGGAAAGCGGCCGTGCAATCCGGGCAGACCCCCTGCGCCCTGCTGGAGCCAATGCGGCAGAAGGCCCAGCTTGCCGGGCTCTGGAACCTGTTTCTTCCCGCCTCCACCCGCACCAGCCAGGGGCTGAGTCACTGGGAATACGCTCCCATGATCGAGGCCATGGGGCGCATCGCCTGGGCCGCAGAGGTGTTCAACAGCGCCCAGCCCGACGCCGGCAATATGCAGTTGCTCGACAGCTATGCCAGCGAACCAATGAAAGACGCCTGGCTCGACCCGCTGCTGCGCGCAGAAACCCACAGCGCCTGGGCCGCCGCCGAGCCCGGCGCCGACCTGCACCGTCCGGATTCGCTGCAGGCCCAAGCCGCCCGCAGCAACGACCACTGGGTTCTCAACGGCCACAAAACCTGGGTGCAGGGCGTGCTCGGGCCGCGCATGGCCAGCCTGCTGGTGCTGTGCCGAACCGATGCGCAGGCCCCGCTGCACCGTCAGTTCAGCGTGCTGCTCGTTCCCATCAAGACCGACGGCGTGCGCATTGGGCGGCAATTGCATGGCTGGGGCCTGGAGCAATCCGGCCTGGCCGAAGTCCTCTTCGACAACGCCCGCATCCCCGCCCAGCACCTGGTCGGGCAGCCAGGCCAGGGCCTGGAGATGCTGCAGGCGCGGCAGCGCGTGGTGGGGCTGCACGACGCTCTGTGGTGCCTGGGCGCAGCCGAGCGCGCGCTGGATCTGCTGGTCGAGCGGCTGCAAACCCGGCGCATGGGCGAGCAGCTCGCGGTGCATCATCCGGTGTGGCAGCAGCGCATCGCCCACGCCCGCATCGGCCTGGACACCACCCGCATGCTCGCACGGCGCAGCGCCTGGCAACTCGACCAAAACGACGGTGATCTGCCGCCGCAGGAACTCGCCATGCTGCAAAGCCTGGCGCTGCCGCTGGCGCAGGACACCGTGCACTGGAGCACCGTGGCGCACGAGGCCGATGCGCTGGACGATGCCCTGCCGCTGGCCGGGCTGGCCGCACGCCTGCGGCTGATGCAGCAGCTCGCCCCGCCGGTCGAGGCGCTGCACGCCCAGATCGCGCAGGGCGAATTGCTGCGCTGAGCTGCTCTGCAGACAGGCGGCGAACGTCGCACAATGTGTTGGCTTCATCCCGACACAATCCCGTTCACCACGCCGCACAGATGGCGCACAGCCATCCATGGCACGCCTCCACCATGATCGATCTCTACTCATGGGCCACGCCCAATGGCCACAAAATTCACATCCTGCTCGAAGAACTCGGCTTGCCTTACCGGGTGCACGCAGTCAACATCGGCCGCGGCGAGCAATTCGCTCCCGCGTTTCTGGCCATCAGCCCGAACAACAAGATTCCCGCCCTCGTTGACGCTGACGGGCCCGATGGCGCGCCCATCAGCGTGTTCGAGTCGGGGGCCATCCTGCTGTATCTGGCCGAGAAGACCGGGCGGTTTTTTCCCGCCGATCCGCGCCAGCGCATCGCCACCACCGAATGGCTGATGTGGCAGATGGGCAGCATCGGCCCCATGCTGGGGCAGGCGCACCACTTCCGCCAGTACGCGCCAGAAAAAATCCAGTACGCCATCGACCGCTACACCAACGAAGCGCACCGACTCTACGGCGTGCTCGACCGGCGGCTGGCGGCTCAGCCTTATCTCGCGGGTGAGAACTACACCATCGCCGACATGGCCGTCTTTCCCTGGTGCCGCAGCGCGGCCAATCAGGGCATCGACTGGGCCGAGTTCCCGCACGCCAAACGCTGGTTCGACGCCATCGCCGCGCGGCCCGCGGTGCAGCGCGGCGTGCAAGTGCTGGCCGACGCGCGCCCACCCGATATGGACGCCGCCGCCCGCGAGCAGTTGTTCGGCAAAACCCAGTACCAGCGCCGCTGAAGGAGCCGCCATGAAATTCGTCCGCTATGGCCGCAAAGGCCACGAACAACCCGGCCTTCTCGACGCGCAGGGCCGCCTGCGCAGCCTGGCGGGAGTCGTCAGCGAGATTGACGCCAGCGTGTTTGGCCCTGCGGGCCAGCGCGCGCTGCGCGGCATCAACGCCGACAGCCTGCCGCTGGTGACGGGACGCCCGCGGCTGGGCGTGCCGCTTGTCGGCATCAGCAAGTTCATCGCCATCGGCCTGAACTACCGCGACCATGCCAACGAAGCCGGCATGAGCATTCCCGTTTCGCCCATCGTGTTCAACAAATGGACCACCTGCATCAGCGGCCCGCAAGACGCCGTGCTGCGTCCGCCGGGCGCGGAAAAGCTCGACTGGGAGGTGGAGCTTGGCGTGGTCATCGGGCGCGAGACGCGCTTTGTGCGCGAAGCGGATGCGCTGCAATCCGTGGCCGGCTACTGCCTCATCAACGACGTGTCCGAACGCGCCTGGCAGCTCGAACACGGCAGCCAGTGGAACCTGGGCAAGGGCTGCGACACCTTCGGCCCCATCGGCCCCTGGCTGGTCAGCGCCAACGAGATTGCCGACCCACAGAACATCGACCTGTGGCTCGACGTCAACGGCGAACGCATGCAGCAAGGCAACACCCGCGACATGATTTTCGGCGTGGCCTATCTGGTGGCTTATCTCAGCCGCTTCATGACCCTGCTGCCCGGCGATGTGATCGCCACCGGCACCCCGCCCGGTGTAGGCATGGGCCGCAAGCCGCCGCGCTATCTGCAGCCGGGCGACGTGGTCACCCTCGGCAGCCCGCAGCTCGGTGCACAGCGGCAAGAAATCCGCAACGCCAGGTCGTCGCACCCAGCCTGACAACCTCGCCGACAGGCCGCGACCGCGCGGAATGCCTTGCTGTGCGCCGCAGGCGGCATGCGGCTATCCTTGCCTTTCGCCACCGGAGGAACCGCCATGCCCACTCTCGATCTGGCCTTGCCGCCGCACGCGCATGACACCCTGCTTCACCACCTGCTGCGCACCCGCGCCGACAGCGTGGCGCGCATCGCCGACTTGAGCGACGCCGACTGCACCGTGCAATCCATGCCCGACGCCAGTCCCGCCAAATGGCATCTGGCGCACACCACCTGGTTTTTCGAAGAATTTCTCCTCGTGCCGCATCTGCCCGGATATGCGGTGTTCAGCCCGGCGTTCCGCTACCTGTTCAACTCGTATTACGACACGGTCGGCCCGCGACACCCGCGCCCGCAGCGCGGCCTGCTCACCCGTCCGCCGCTGGAACAGGTGCTGGCCTACCGCGCCCATATAGACGCCGGTCTGCAGCGTCTGCCCCCCGGCGCCGTGCCCGCCGCCCTGCTCGAACTCGGCCTGCACCATGAGCAGCAGCATCAGGAATTGCTGCTCACCGATCTGCTGCACCTGTTCGCGCAAAACCCCTTGCACCCCGCTTACCGGCCCCCACCCGCACCGCAACCTGCGGCAGCCCAACCCCCATCGCCGCACTGGGTGAACTGCAGCGGCGGCCTGACCGAAATCGGCCACACAGGCACCGGCTTCGCGTTCGACAACGAAGGCCCGCGCCACCGCGTCTGGCTGGACGACTACGCCCTGGCGCAGCGCCCGGTGTGCAATGCCGACTGGCTCGACTTCATCGCCGACGACGGCTACGCCACACCCACGCTCTGGCTGGCCGATGGCTGGCGCTGGGTGCAGGAACATGGCGTGCGCGCCCCGGCCTACTGGCAACCGCACGACGACGGCTTCTACACCCAGACCATGAGCCTGCACGGCCTGCAGCCCCTGCAGCCACAGGCGCCCGTCACCCATGTCAGTTTTTACGAGGCCGACGCCTATGCCCGCTGGGCCGGTGCGCGCCTGCCTACCGAGTTCGAATGGGAAGCCGCGGTCGGCAAACACCCCCTGTCCGCCGCCGTTGCACCGCAATTTGCCGACCATTCGTGGCGCGTGCCGATCCCAGCGGCGGACACCGCACCAAACGCGCTGCACGGCATGTGGGGCGGCGTATGGGAATGGACCGCCAGCGCCTACCTGCCCTACCCCGGTTTCCGCCCCGCGCCGGGCGCGGTGGGCGAATACAACGGCAAATTCATGAGCAGCCAGATGGTGCTGCGCGGCGGCTCCTGCGCCACTCCGCCCGGCCATGTCCGCGCCAGCTACCGCAATTTTTTCTACCCCCACCAGCGTTGGCAATTCACCGGCCTGCGACTGGCGCGGGCCTGAACGCCAACCGGCCACACCGCGCAACCCCAACCACAGGAGCCTTCATGACGCCATCGCAAGCCACCGCCACCCACCCGCCGGATACCGCGCCCAACGCCACTGCGACCCATCCCGTTTTCGCCGCCCAAGTGCTGGAAGGACTGTCGGCGCAGCCCAAACGCATCCCGTCCACCTGGTTCTACGATCACCGCGGCTCCGAGCTGTTCGAGCAGATCACCACACTCGACGAGTACTACCTCACCCGCAGCGAAACCGCCTTGCTGCGCGGCCTGCACGCCGAATTCTCCAGTCTGCCCGCGGGCGCTGCGGTGATTGAATTCGGCAGCGGCTCCAGCCGCAAAACTCCGCTGCTGCTCGACGCCCTGCGCACGCCCGCGAGTTACACCGCCATCGACATCAGCGGCGACTTTCTGCGTCAGTCGGTGCGCGGTCTGCAACTGCGCTACCCCCGGCTGGACGTGCACGCGCTCGAAGCCGATTTTTCCGCGCCGCTGCAATGGCCGCCAGCGCTCGCCGCGGCGGTGCAACGGCAGCCGCGCATCGGCTTCTTCCCCGGCTCCACCATTGGCAACTTCACCCCGGAGCAGGCGGTGCGTTTCCTGCACGGCGCCGCAGTGTTTCTCGGCCCCGGCGCGCAACTGCTCGTTGGCGTGGACGGCACGCAGAACAAGGCGCGCCTCCTCCCCGCCTATGACGACGCGCGTGGCGTGACGGCGGCCTTCAACCGCAATCTGCTGACCCGCATCAACCGCGAACTCGGGGCCGATTTCAACCCGCAGGCCTTCCGCCATGTCGCCCGTTTCGACGCCGTGCACAGCCGCGTGGAAATGCACCTCATGAGCCCGGCACCGCAGACCGTGCACCTCCTCGGCCAGCGCTTCCAGTTCGATGCCGCAGAGACTCTGCACACCGAGAATTCCTACAAATATCCCGCGATGATGTTCCAGCGGCTGGCCCGATCAGCAGGCTGGACGCCGCAGAAACACTGGCTTGCCGCTGATGCGGATGTCGCACTGCATCTGCTGCAGTGCTGATGAGTGCCCCCAGGGTCGGCACACCGACCCGCCCCCCGAGGGGGTCAAGGACACTTGGGGCGGCCCTGCGTTTCCTTGAGAGTGCCCCCAGGGTCGGCGCACCGACCC
>JAFGXB010000082.1 GCA_016936875.1 Burkholderiaceae bacterium
GTGGTGGGCGCCTTCATCGGCGGATTTCTGTTCAGCATGCTAGGTCTGTTTCCGGGCGGCGGCATATTGCCCAGCCTGATCGTCGCCACCATCGGCGCCATCGTGCTGCTGTTTTTGATCCGGCTGGTGAAGAAGGCATGACGCTTCGCGGCTGAAGCGCTCGCGCCCGCGCTCGGCAGGCCTTGCACTGTGCAGCTTGTCGAGAGCACCTTGCGGGCCGACGTGCGCCGCCTGGGGCGTCAGATTTTGCAACCGTCGATACCGCTTTAGCGCGGCAACTGCCCTTGTCTACACGCCCCCGTTCTTTGCAAAGCCGCGCCCGCGCGTTGATCGCGCTGGCTGTTGTCGGCCTGAGCGGCTGCGGCGGCGGCTCGACCGCCTCCACGCCCCTGGCGCAGGTGCCTGCGCAACTCGCGCTGAGCCAGATCCTCCAGCGCGGCTACACCGAGCCGACCACGGTCAGCGGCAGCGCGCAGGTCAACGGCACAACACGGCCGGTCATCGGCACCGCCACCTTGACGCAAAGCCCGGCCAAGCTCACCACCTTCAACGGCCAGCCCGCTTTCGTGGTGACGTCCACCACCACGGGTAGCGCACTGATCGGCGGCCAGCCGCTGCCCATCGCCTCGACCACGCAGAGCTACTACACCCTGGGTTTCGCCCCGCTGGGCACCACCACCGCCGATGGCGCCACCTGCGCCGCGTCCAACGCCGGGGCCTACCCGGCCACGGTGAGCGCCGGGCAGAGCGGCGCCGTGGCGTCGTACACCTGTACCGGGATCAACGGCGCCCCAGCAGGTTCGGCCTCGATCAGCTTCAGCGCGGCGCCCGGCAGCAACGCCGCCAGCGTGCTGTTCACGCTGAACCAGCAACTCCTCGACCCGCTGGGCGTGCCCGTGGGCAATCTGCAAGTGCGCTACGCCATGGACACGAATGGCAACGTCACCGTGGTCTACCAGTTGCAGGTGCTGGTGTTGGGCGGCATTCCGGTGACTCTGGGGTTCAGCGTCCAGTCGAGCGGCTGACAGCGGCGATTTCCGCCGAGGTGCCCGCTGACAACTTTTGCGCGTCGAGCGACGAAAAGCGTCGGAAAGTGCCAGTTTTAAGCGCGTGGCCGACGCGACTTCAGCGCCCTACCGAAACGCTTTGCCGTTCATTTCCCGGGTGAAGAAGATACAGTTCTGTGCATACGGCGGGTGCGCTCGTGCAACGGTGGAGGATGCGCACCGACAGCAGGACGGGCTTGCCGGGTTTCAAGGTTCGTTTATACCTGTGTTTTTACGCAGCTCACTCGCGTAAAACCCAAGCTGCAAGCGGCTTCGCGGCACATGCGCTGACCAGAATATCCCGCAACGGTCAGTTTATTTGGCAAGGATTGCGGGATACATTACGTTGGGCGTCTAAACTGGAGAGCAAATGAGCTTCGAGCTTAAATCCGAAATTGTCGAATTAGAGGAGCGTCTCAGGCAAGCAATGCTTCGTTCTGAAGTGAGCGTTCTTGACGAACTCATTGCGCCTGAGCTCATTTTCACAAATCACCTTGGACAACTCATCACGAAGCAAGATGATCTTGCCTCCCATCAATCTGGCGCGCTCCAGTTGAAAGCACTTACGCCATCGGAGCAACACATTCAGATCAACCATGGATTTGTAGTTGTCTCTGTTTTGATGCATTTGATGGGTGTCTACGAGAGCACGCCAATTGATTTCAGCATTCGCTATACGCGTATTTGGGCAGTCGCTTCGAGTGGGTCTATGCAAATAATCGCGGGTCACGCTAGTGCTATCCCGAAGAACTAACATATGAAAAGCGGCACCTGTCAGTCATTCACTTTCAATCCGTCAAAGACGCCCAACATGGCGTTTGAAAGGGACGCGCCTAAAGCGGCGCGCCCCTCAACTTTACGCTAGCCACACCGCCAAAGGGCGTCCTGCGGCAAGCCGTTGGACGCCCTTTTCGCCGTTCGTTCGCGCCGAGGATCCATCCTGTGGCGCCTTTCAAGCCTCCAGCGTCACCCGGGCGAACTTGCGTTTGCCGACTTGCAGCACCACGGTGCCCGCAGCCAGCTTGAGGGTGCGGTCTTCGGTCACCGCGCCGTCGATGCGCACGCCGCGCTGCTCGATCATGCGCACGCCTTCGGCGGTAGAGGGCACCAGTCCGGCCTGCTTGAGCGCCTGCGGCAAGGCCAGCCCGCCTTCGGGCAGCGTGAGGCGCACTTCGGGAATGTCGTCGGGAATGCCGCCGCTGGCGCGCAGCGCGAAGTCGGCCTCGGCGGCGTCGGCCGCGGCCGCCGAGTGGAAGCGGGTGACGATTTCGCGCGCCAGCAGCACCTTGGCGTCTTTCGGGTTGCGCCCTGCCTCGACTTCGGCGCGCAGGGCGGCAATCTCACTCATCGGGCGGAAGGACAGCAGTTCGAAGTAGCGCCACATCAGCACGTCGCTGATGGAGAGCAGTTTGGCGAACATGGTCGCCGGGGCTTCCTGGATGCCGATGTAGTTGCCCTTGGACTTGGACATTTTTTCCACGCCGTCCAGCCCTTCGAGCAGCGGCATGGTGAGGATGCATTGCGGCTCCTGGCCGTATTCGCGCTGCAGTTCGCGGCCGACCAGCAGGTTGAATTTCTGATCGGTGCCGCCGAGTTCGAGGTCGCTTTTCAGCGCCACCGAGTCGTAGCCCTGCATCAGCGGATAGAGCAGCTCGTGCATGGCGATGGGCACGCCTTCCTTGAACCGCTTGGTGAAATCGTCGCGCTCCAGCAGGCGCGCCAGGGTGTATTTGGCGGCCAGGCGGATCATGCCGTCGGCGCCCAGCGGCTCGCTCCATTCGGAGTTGTAGCGAATCTCGGTTTTCTGCGGATCGAGCACCAGACTGGCCTGGGCGTAATAGGTCTCGGCGTTGGTCTTGATCTGATCGAGGGTGAGCGGCGGGCGGGTGGCGTTGCGCCCGGAAGGGTCGCCGATGCTCGACGTGAAATCGCCGATGAGAAAAATGACGGTGTGGCCCAGATCTTGCAACTGTCGAAGCTTGTTGAGCACCACCGTGTGGCCGATATGAATGTCGGGGGCGGTGGGGTCGAGGCCGAGTTTGATGCGCAGGGGTTGGCCGGTTCGGGCGCTGCGCGTCAGTTTGGCGATCCAGTCGGCCTCCACCAGCAATTCGGCGCAGCCGCGCTTGGTGATGTCGAGTGCCTGGCGCACGCCGTCCGGCAGGTCTTCGGGGGAGTTTGAGTCCATCATGGGGATAATCAAAGAGAGGGCGAAACGGGCTGCTAGACTCGCGCCTTTATCCGTGCTGCACCCGGCTTCAACAAAGGGTGCAGTGTATTCGGTGCCACAGCGTGATTGTTGGAGCCCGGCGCGTCGCCGCGAGGGTTCCAGCCGCGCCCAGGGTGTGCTCGAAGGCGCCTGGTTCGCCTCGCAGCCCGTTGTCGGTGGTGCCATCACGGTGTCGGAAGTTGGTCTTCCGGCGCCACTTTCCATTGTCGGGATCGGCGTTCGCGCTCTGGCCTGAGGTGTGAGGAGTGGGAATGTCTTGGGTCGAATTCAGACAAGCCGCGGCGCAGGGCGCGCAGGCTTGGGGCCGTGATCTGACGGTCTGGCTGCATCAAC
>JAFGXB010000083.1 GCA_016936875.1 Burkholderiaceae bacterium
CCACCAAGAACACATTCCAAGCAGTATCAGAAAGCCCGTAACACCTAGAGAAATCAACGGTTTGCGGGCTTTTTCTTGTCCGTAGCTTCCAACAAGAACCCATTGAACCCGCCTCAAGGTGGGGGCAAGATTGGGGGCAGGCTGCATGAAACTGAAGGATTTGGACGTGCGCAACGCGCGGGCCGAAGCGCGCTTGTAAGCTGAGGCTGGCTGACTGCTTCGGCCTCTATCTGCACTTTTGGCTTCATGCCTCCGACTCCTGCGACTCCCACTCCTGCAATTCCGCGCCGATAGTGCAGGGAAGCCGTTCACCTGCCAGTTCTTGCCAGCCCTGATCGCGCCAGATGAATAGGGTAATCATTCATTTATTGGGGCAATTTCGCGGAAATTTACCCCAATTTAGGGTACGATTACTCCATTTACAGCCCCACGAGATCGTTCATGCAATCACTCTTGCCAGACTATCTCGCCAAGCTGCGCTTTGATGCCCAGCAATCGGCGTCCCTGCGTGCTCTGGGGGAGTACCGGGGTAAGCAGCAGCTCTATGTGGCTCAATCGCCAGAAGTGTTGAGCGACTTGCGACAGGTGGCCGTGGTGGAGTCCACCGCGTCATCCAACCGCCTGGAGGGCGTTGTGGTCGCGGCGCACCGCCTGAAGTCACTGGTGCTCAAAAACGCCACACCGCAAAGCCGCTCCGAGCAAGAGGTGGCTGGCTACCGTGACGCGCTGGGCCTGATCCACGAACGCGGCGAGCAGATGCCTTTTTCAGAAGGCACTGTTCTGCAGCTCCACGACATTCTGTATCGCTACATGCCGCAGCCGGGCGGGCACTGGAAGGCCACCAACAACGACATCGTCGAGCGCCACCCCGATGGCAGTTCGCGCATTCGCTTCCGGCCCGTGGCCGCGCATCTCACGCCCATGGCGATGACCGATCTGATTGCGCGCTACCGCACTGCACTGGATCAACATCTGGCCGACCCGTTGGTACTAGTCCCGCTAGTCATCCTCGATTTCCTCTGTATCCACCCCTTCCCGGATGGCAACGGCCGCATGGCCCGACTGCTCACCCTGCAATTGCTCTACCACTTTGACTATGCCGTGGGCCGCTTCATCAGCCTGGAGCGCATCTTTGAAGAATCGAAAGAGAGCTATTACGAAACGCTGGAGGCTAGTTCGCAGGGCTGGCATGACGGTGCCCACGATATCGCGCCGTGGTTGGACTACTTCTGGGGTGCACTGCTGCGCGCCTACAAGGAATTTGAAGAGCGTGTCGGCACCATTGAACGTGGGCGCGGCGCCAAGGGTGACCGTGTGCGCGCCGAAATCCTCAAGAGAAACCTGCCGTTTTCGATCTCGGAAATCGAAGAGGCCTGCCCCGGCATCAGCCGCGACATGGTGCGCGTGGTCTTGCGCGCCATGAAAGCCGAAGGACTGATCACGCCCACGGGAAAAGGCCGTGCGGCTAAATGGGAGCAAACAGTGGCGAGGTCATGAAGATGCAATCGGACAACCAGTCTGGCTGGGATGTCCAAGACCCAACGCAGGTCGTAGAAGAATTCGACATCCTCACCGCCATGCCCCTAGGCGTGGCCGAGCCACGCACACCCTACGAGGGACACCAGTTCAGCGATTACGTCTTGCTCGGCAAAGACCGCAAACCGCTGGCGGTGATCGAAGCCAAAAAGACCAGTCGCGATGCCGCCATTGGCCGCGAGCAGGCGAAGCAGTACTGCTACAACATCCAGAAACAGCTGGGTGGCGAGCTGCCGTTCTGCTTCTACACCAACGGCCACGATCTCTATTTCTGGGATCTGGAGAATGCTCCGCCACGCAAGGTGGTCGGTTTTCCCACGCGCGACGATCTGGAACGCTTTGCCTACATCCGCCGCAATCGCAAGCCGCTGACGCAGGAGTTCATCAACACCTCGATTGCCGGCAGCGACTACCAGATCCGCGCCATTCGCTCGGTACTCGAAGGCATCGAGAAAAAACAGCGTGATTTCCTTCTGGTGATGGCCACCGGCACCGGCAAGACGCGCACCTGCATTGCCATGGTCGATGCGCTCATGCGTGCAGGGCACGCAGAGAGGGTGTTGTTTCTGGTCGACCGCATTGCATTGCGCGAGCAGGCGCTGGCTGCTTTCAAGGAGCACATGCCCAATGAGCCGCGCTGGCCTAACGTCGGTGAAAAACTGATTGCTACCGACCGCCGCGTGTATGTCGCCACCTATCCCACGATGCTCAACATCATCCGGGACGAGGCGCAGCACCTGTCACCGCACTTTTTCGATTTCATCGTCGTCGATGAGAGTCACCGCTCCATCTACAACACCTTTGGCGAAGTGCTCGACTATTTCAAAACCATCACCCTGGGTTTGACGGCCACACCGACCGACATCATTGATCACAACACCTTCCAGCTGTTCCATTGCGAAGACGGCCTGCCCACCTTTGCCTACACCTTCGAGGAGGCGGTGAATAACGTGCCGCCTTATCTCTGCAACTTCCAGGTCATGAAGATTCAGACCAAGTTCCAGATGGAAGGCATCAGCAAGCGCACCATTTCGCTGGAAGACCAGAAGGCGCGCTCAAGTCAGCGCTGAAGGATGATGCGCGACGCCCCACCTTCGCTGCATCTGGCCTGAAACCCGCCTGACGGGCAAAAACCCCCTCTTATTGCGTTTCCCTGATCCCGGCTCGGCTTCAGGTTGCGCTTACCATGAGTGGCATCGCAACCTCATTCAGCGGGAGAACGCATGGGCGCAACCACCATCGGCATCAAAATGAACGACGCCTTGCGTGAGCGTGTGCGCCAAGCGGCGGCGCAAATTGGGCGAACTCCGCACTGGCTGATGAAACAGGCCACCTTGCAATTTGTTGAGCAGATTGAGCGAGGGGCGTTTTCGGCCGAACGGTTGAGCCAGCCCGGTACGTCGCAACCCGAGGCGCAAGATCAGGAACTTGATGGCGCAACCGAACGTCCTCCTCAGCCTTTTCTCGACTGGGCACAGAACGTGTTGCCGCAGACGGATTTGCGTGCGGCCATCACTGCGGCCTGGCACCGCCCCGAGCCGGACTGTCTGCCCAGGCTGATTGAACTGGCGCAGATCCCGGATGCTGGGCAGCGCGCGGCCATCCGCGATCTTGCCGCCCGCCTGGTTGACGGGGTGCGGGCGCGGCGCGAAATGGGCGGAGTGGAGGCGCTGGTGCAGGAGTTCTCCCTTTCGAGCCAGGAGGGCGTGGCGCTGATGTGTCTGGCAGAAGCCTTGCTGCGCATCCCGGACAACGCCACGCGCGACGCTTTGATCCGCGACAAGATCAGCCGTGGCGACTGGCAGGCGCATCTGGGGCATTCGCCGTCGCTGTTTGTCAATGCGGCCGTCTGGGGGCTGATGTTTACGGGCAAGCTCACGTCGACCGCCAGTGAAAAGGGGCTGGCCAGTGCGCTCACCAGGCTGATCGGCAAGGGCGGCGAGCCGTTGATCCGCCAGGGCGTGCAGCGGGCCATGCGGCTGATGGGCGAGCAGTTCGTCACCGGCCAGACGATTTCCGAGGCGCTTGCCAACAGCCGCGCGCACGAGAAAAAGGGGTTTCGCTATTCCTACGACATGCTGGGCGAGGCGGCCACCACCGAGGTCGATGCGCAACGCTATGTCGCGGCTTACGAGCAGGCGCTGCACGCCATTGGCAAGGCGTCGCATGGGCGCGGCTTGTTCGACGGGCCGGGTCTGTCGGTCAAGCTCTCGGCCTTGCACCCACGTTACAGCCGCGCGCAATATGCCCGGGTGATGGATGAACTGCTTCCACGTCTCACACGGCTGGTGCAACTCGCCCGCCAATACGACGTGGGCATCAACATCGACGCGGAAGAGGCGGACCGGCTGGAACTCTCCCTCGATCTGCTCGAAGCCTTGTGCTTCAACCCGGCGTTCAAAGACTGGAACGGCATCGGCTTTGTGGTGCAGGCGTATCAGAAGCGCTGCCCCTTCGTCATCGACGCGCTCATTGATCTCGCGCGGCGCAGCGGCCACCGGCTGATGATCCGGCTGGTCAAGGGCGCGTATTGGGACAGCGAGATCAAACGGGCGCAGATCGACGGTCTCGACGGCTATCCGGTCTACACCCGCAAGGTGCACACCGACGTGTCGTATCTGGCCTGCGCCCGCAAACTGCTGGCCGCGCCCGACGCGGTCTATCCGCAGTTCGCCACCCACAACGCACAGACGGTTGCCTCCATCCTGCACATGGCGGGTGCGCATTACACCACCGGCCAGTACGAGTTCCAGTGCCTGCACGGCATGGGGGAGCCGCTGTATGAACAAGTCGTCGGCGCGGTGAGTGAAGGCAAGCTGGCGCGCCCCTGCCGCATTTACGCCCCCGTTGGCACGCACGACACCCTGTTGGCTTATCTGGTGCGGCGGCTGCTGGAAAACGGCGCGAACACCTCCTTTGTCAACCGCATCGGCGATCCGGCTGTGGACACCGCCGCGCTGGTGACCGACCCGGTGGACGACACCCGCGCCATTGCCGCGCAAACCGGTGTGCTCGGAGCGCCGCACCCCAAAATCCCCCTGCCCCGTCAATTGTTCAGCGGCCTGGGCGCGCAGGCGCGACTCAACTCCTTCGGCCTCAATCTAGCCAATGAGCAACAACTCGCCTCGCTGTCTGCCGCGCTATTGCGCAGTGCGCAGCAAGTGGCGCACGCGGCTCCCGGCATTGCCGACCTCGCGGTGCCAATCCACGAGGCTGAGGCGCAAGCCCAGGGCTGGGAGCCCGTGCGCAACCCGGCGGATCATCGCGACCGTGTCGGCTGGGTACGCAACACCTCACTTGCCGAGGTGGACGTGGCGGCGCAGCGGGCAGCGCACGCCGCGCCCATCTGGCAGGTCACGCCGCCTGCGGAGCGCGCCGCCTGCCTGCAGCGCGCAGCCGACGCGCTGGAACAGCAGATGCAGCCGCTGCTCGGCCTGATCGTGCGCGAGGCGGGCAAGTCCGTGCCTAACGCCATCTCGGAAATCCGCGAGGCGGTGGACTTCCTGCGCTACTACGCCGCACAGGCCGCAGCGCAGTTCGACAACGCCACGCACCGCCCGCTGGGCGTGGTGCTATGCATCAGTCCGTGGAACTTTCCGCTGTCCATTTTCTGTGGCCAGGTGGCCGCAGCGCTGGCTGCGGGCAATGCCGTGCTCGCCAAACCGGCGGAGCAGTCTCCGCTGATTGCCGCGGCCCTGGTGCGCCTGCTGCATGCAGCAGGTGTTCCCGCAGACGCAGTCCAACTCGTTCCGGGCGATGGCGCCACGGTGGGCGCCGCGCTGGTGGCACATTCCGCAATCAACGGCGTGGTCTTCACCGGCTCCACCGAAGTGGCGCGGCACATTGCGCAAACCCTGGCACAGCGCCTCAGCCCGCAGGGGCGGTGCATTCCGCTGATCGCCGAAACCGGCGGTCAGAACGCCATGGTGGTGGACTCGTCCGCACTGGCCGAGCAGGTGGTGGGCGACGTGCTGACCTCCGCCTTCGACTCCGCCGGCCAGCGCTGCTCGGCGTTGCGGCTGCTGTGCATTCAGGAAGACGTGGCCGATCGCGTGATCGGCATGCTCAAGGAGTCGATGCGCGAGTGGGTGCTGGGCAACCCCGACCGCATGCACACCGACATGGGCCCGGTCATCGACGCCCAGGCGCGCGACACCATCGAAGCGCACATCGCCCGCATGCAGAGCGAAGGACAGATGGTCACCCGCCTGACGCGCGATGAAAGCGGCGGTCAGGGCACCTTCGTTCCGCCCGCGCTGATCGAGATCGACGCCATCAGCCGCCTGCAGCGCGAGGTGTTCGGCCCGGTGCTGCATGTGCTGCGTTACCCGCGCGCGCAGCTCGGCGCGGTGCTCGATGCCATCAACGCCACCGGCTACGGCCTGACCTTCGGCGTGCACAGCCGGATCGACGAAACCATTGCCGAGGTCAGCGCCCGCGCGCACGCCGGCAATGTGTACGTCAACCGCAACATCATTGGCGCGGTGGTCGGCGTGCAGCCCTTCGGCGGCATGGGCCTGTCGGGCACTGGGCCAAAGGCCGGCGGGCCGCTCTACCTGCACCGTCTGGTGCAAGTCCAGCCGCTCCAGGACAACCCCGCGCTGCAAACCCTGTCCGCAGCGGCAACCAGCGCCACCACGGCGGGCAGCCTGCCGGCCTCCGTCCAGGCTCTGCAGCACCTCATCACCGCGCTGCGCGAAGGCACCTTCCGGCCTGGCGGCGTCGACTCCTCAAAGGCCGCGGCAATCTGCGCCCGCTATCTCGCGCTCAGCCCAATCAGCACGGTGCACACACTGCCCGGCCCCACGGGAGAATCGAACGGCTACCGCTTGCTGCCACGCTCAGGCGTGTGGTCCATGCCGCAGACGCCGCTGGGTTTGCTGCACCACATCGCCGCTGCGCTCGCAACCGGCAATCCTTGTCTTGTGGAGCTCCCGGCTGAAAACGGCCCGATCTCTCAAGGAAACGCAGGGCCGCTCCAAGCGTCCTTGACCCCCACGGTGGGCGGGTCGGCGAGCCGACCCTGCGGGCTCTCAGACATGCTCGCGGCACTGCCGCAACACCTCACACCCCATGTGCAGCGCTGCACTCCTGGGCAAAGTGATGCTCTGCCCCAGCTCAGCGTGGTCTTGTTCGAGGGCGACTCCGACGCCCTCGCGCAGGCCCAGGCGCGATGGGCGCAACGCGACGGCGCCATCGTGCGCATCGACAGCCTGAGCGCTGCTCAGGTTGCGCAGGGAGCCATGATCGACCTCAGCGCCCTGGTGCATGAACAAAGCCTGAGCACCAACACGGCGGCGGCGGGCGGCAACGCGCAACTCATGACCATGGGCTGAGAAACGCACAACCCCGGACAATACGTTTTTCAATGGGTTTTTCCATGCCAAACTCTCAACACCCTGCCCCTCCGCTCGGCGCCGAAGTGCCCAACTGGACGCCGCCACCCGCACCCGTCAAACGTCTCATGACCGGGCAGTTCTGCACCCTGGAACCCGCCGACCCAGAGCGCCACGCCGCCGATCTGTTTGCCGCACACAGTCTGGATGTGGGCGGCGACGGCTGGACCTATCTCCCGTATGGCCCGTTTGCCGCGGCGCAGCGCTATCGCGATTGGATGCAGGCCCAATGCACCGGCGACGACCCTCTGTTCTTCGCCATCATCGACCACGCCACGGACAAGGCCGTGGGGCTGGCCAGTTACCTGCGCATCACACCGGCAGCAGGCAGCATCGAGATAGGACATCTGTCCTTTTCGCCGCTGCTGCAACGCCGCCGTGCGGCGACCGAGGCGCTCTACCTGCTGATGCGCGCCGCGTTCACCCTCGGCTATCGGCGACTGGAATGGAAGTGCAATGCGCTCAACGCGGCATCGCGCCAGGCCGCGATCCGGCTGGGGTTTGCGTTTGAAGGCGTGTTCCGGCAGGCCGCCGTGGTGAAAGGCCGCAACCGCGATACCGCCTGGTTCAGCATCATCGACAGTGAGTGGCCAGCGCTGGACGCGGCCTTCACGCACTGGCTCGCGCCGGAGAACTTCGATGAAAACGGGCAGCAGCGCGAGCACTTGTCTGTGCTCACCGCCGCCGCCCTGCACCGCACGTCTGTTGCTCAGGCGGAGTAAACCGGGAAGGCGTCCGTCAGCGTTTTCACGGCGGCGCGCACGCGCTCCAGCGTGGCGGCATCGTCCGGCTTGTCGAGCACATCGGCAAGCAGATGCGCGGTCTTGACGGCTTCGGCCTCCGTGAAGCCGCGCGTGGTCATCGCCGGTGAACCCACGCGGATGCCCGAGGTGACAAAGGGCTTTTCCGGGTCGTTCGGAATGGCATTCTTGTTGACGGTGAGGTGGGCCTCGCCCAGCACCTTCTCGGCGGCTTTACCCGTGATGTTCTTGGCACGCAGGTCCACCAGCATCACATGC
This sequence comes from Burkholderiaceae bacterium, assembly GCA_016936875.1. Taxonomy (GTDB): domain Bacteria; phylum Pseudomonadota; class Gammaproteobacteria; order Burkholderiales; family Burkholderiaceae_C; genus Thiomonas. Next base: position 7,952 of record JAFGXB010000083.1, read on the forward strand.
GACTCGGTGCGCCCGCTGATGATTCGCAGGCCGCGGCTGGTCAGCGTGTCAGCCATCACCCGTGCGTTGGTGAGCACCTGCTGCTGATACACCTTGAACTCAGGGGAGAGCGCCTCCTTGAAGGCGACGGCCTTGCCCGCAATCACATGCATCAGCGGCCCGCCCTGAATGCCGGGGAAGATGGCGCTGTTGATCGCCTTGGCATGCTGCTCTTTCATCAGGATGACGCCACCGCGCGGGCCGCGCAGGCTTTTGTGCGTGGTGGTGGTCACCACGTCGGCATGCGGCACCGGATTGGGGTACACCCCGGCGGCAATCAGCCCGGCGTAATGCGCCATGTCCACCATGAAGTAAGCGCCGATGTCTTTGGCCACGCGGGAAAAGCGTTCAAAGTCGATGCGCAGACTGTAGGCGCTGGCTCCGGCGATGATGAGCTTGGGCCTGTGCGCGTGCGCCAGACGTTCCATGGCGTCATAGTCGATTTCTTCCTGCGCGTTGAGGCCATAGCTCACGACGTTGAACCACTTGCCGCTCATGTTCAGCGACATGCCGTGCGTCAGGTGCCCCCCTTCGGCCAGGCTCATGCCCATGATGGTGTCGCCGGGATTGAGCAGGGCGAAAAACACGCCCTGATTGGCCTGCGAGCCGGAGTTGGGCTGCACATTGGCGGCCTCTGCGCCAAAGAGTTGCTTCACCCGGTCGATGGCGAGCTGCTCGGCAAGATCGACGAACTCACAGCCGCCG
>JAFGXB010000084.1 GCA_016936875.1 Burkholderiaceae bacterium
AGACAAGCTCCTCGACGATCAGTTCGGGGTCGGCATACAAGAGCTCGGCCTGCACCGGCGTGGCCTGCACCTCCACTGCCTCGCGGCCGAACGGGCCAAAGCCCGCCCGAAAGCGCTGCGGCAGGGTGCGGGTGCGCACCGAAAGGGCAGCGGTCTTGGCCGCGCCTTCGGGCGCGGCCTTCGCAGTTTTCGCGGCGGCCATGCTCAGATCACCCAGGGCGAGACGATGAGATCGACCACGCCGAAGTTGGGGTTGCTCGCGCCGTTCGCCTGGCGCTCGTTCTTGACGAGCTCGATGCCCGCGGCGCGCAGCGTGGGCGGCACCACCAGCACCGTGGGCTTGATGCCCAGCGGGCGGCCGCCGTCGGCGGTCAGGCTTTGCATGGCGGCCAGGTTGGCGTTGAAGTTGTCGGCGGTCAGCGGCACGCGGGCCTTGCGCGCCATCTGCCAGAAGCCGAAACCGGCGTTGCAGCGGTAGCGGATGCCGAAGCGGTATTCGTCGCGCATGAACACGCCTTCGTCCTGCGTGCTGGTCATGGCATCCAACTCGGGCGCGGTGCGCTGCTGGAAGATGAAGGGCTTGAGCGCGCGGCTGGTGTCGAGCAGATACCAGGCCGGGTCGGTGCCCGCCGGGGTGTCCACATTGCTGGTGGCCACGGCCGTGCCGGTGCCGTCCACGTTGGGGTAGACCGGGTGATCGGTGTCGAAGAAGTTCTGGCCGTCGTAGCACAGGCTGGTTTGGCCCGCCTTGAGCAGGGCGAACACCAGCTGGTCGGCATGGGTGCGGGCCGCGCGGCCCTGCTCGGAGAACATGGGGGTGTAGATGCCCACGTTGTCGTCCTCGACGTCGGTGCGCTTGACCGCCACGGTGCCCTCGAACAGCTTGTTGAACACCTGGTAAGCCTGGGCCTGCATATCCTTGGCGATGCGGTCGCCCACCCACTCACGCAGGCCGGGCCACTGGCCGAGCCAGCCGTAGGTGTTGGAGGCCGAGCTGGAGTTGACCACGGTGGCGATCTTCTCGTAGTCGGTCGGGGTGTCGGTGAGCGCGTCCTGGAACGCTTTGGAAAAGCCGGTGCGCAAAGAGGTGATCAGCGCGGGGGTGAGGATGGCCATGGAATGCTCCTGTAAAGGGGTATGGAGGGGCGGTCGAGGAAAGGTCAGGCGGCGTTCTGCTGCGCGGCCTTGGCCTGGGCGAAGGCGGCCAGGCTCAGGCCCAGAAGCTGCGCGGCCTCGCGGTCGGAGTCGGTGAGGCCATCGGCGGGCTGGGTGGCCGCATGCTGTGTCGCGGCTGCGCTCACCAGTTGTGGCGCGCTCTGGGCGAACTGGGCGAAACCGGCGGCGTCGCGCCGGGCGTAGTCCAGCGCCCAGTCTTTCATGGCCGGGGCGAGCTTGCCCGCGCTCATGGCGGCGGTCACAGCCTCGGTGGCAGCGGCTTCGGCCACCTGGCTTTGCAAGGCCGCCAGGGCTTCGGCGGTCTGCCGGTGCAGATTGATGGGCACGAATTGCGCCGGGTCGGGCTGGCTGGGCTGCTGGGACTGCGCAGCGGTCTTGAGCGCCTCGATCTCGGCTTTCGCGGCCTGCATGGCGGCGTCGGATGCGGTGAGCCGGTCGATGAGCTTTTGCAGCTCGGCGGCCAGTTCGTCCGGGGTGCTGGTCACGGGCATGTTGAGGATGTAGACCAGTCGTTCGAGGAGTTCGTCCATGGCATCTCCAGTGGAGGCTGCGGCTTGCAGCATGAGGTTGGGGGTGCGGGTGAGGCCCGCGCCGAGCAGCTGCGCCACGCGGCCGCTGGCCGGGTCGAAGCGGAACACGGGGGAGAGATAGCGGTACTGCTGCGCGGCCAGCAGCTCGGCCGCCTGCGGCGTCCAGCGCACCTGCGCCCACAGCCCGTCGTCACGCGGCTCCAGCGCCACAATCCAACCGGCGGCGGGCACGGGGCCTGCCTTCTCGGCAGCGGTGAGCGACTGGTGCTCGTAGTCCACCGGCAGATCGGCGCCGTGCGTGGCGAAGGCGGCCAGCACGGCGGCGGCGTCGAGGGTGTAGGGGCCGCGGCCGTCGCGACCGGCGAAGGTGGCCGCCGGAATGAGGTGCACCCATTGCAGCGGCGCGCCGTCTTCAGCCATGACGGCCACGCCTGGCGCGGCGGCGGTGCGCAGACGGGGATGAAGACGGGTGGGATGAGCCATGCCGCCATTGCAGCGGCTCGGGGCTGAGTCAGCCAGTAAAGTAATTTGCGATCCGCAGGCCGCCGTTCAGGCGGGTGCCCGGGGTGCGGCGGGGTGGAATTCTTGGGTTTTTGCCGTTTGGCGGGTTGGTGCGGCTCACCTCACCGTCAAACCCTCTTTAAAAACGATCAGATCGCTTCGATTTTGATTCCCGCTATCGGTCTGGTGTGGTGGTGGCTTGGCTGTTTTAGCGTCGCCTCAAAGGGCCGATTTTGCGGAAATGTGTAACAAGCCTGTTTCAACCCCCGGCATCGGCCACCCAGGCCCGCAGGATGTCGAGCACCAGATCGCGCGCCTTGGGCTCCAGATCGCCGCCTGGCGAGATCGGCAGAAACGGCCGCGGCGGGATGTCGCCCCAGGGGATGGGCTTGCCGCGCTTGCCCGCGCCGCTGGCGCCCTTCTTCTGCCCGAACTGCATCACCGCGGCCTGCACCCCACCCGCGGCCACGGTGGCGCTGTGCGCATTGGCACTGTAGTGGATGCGGTTGTGCAACAGGGTGCCGGTGTCGATCAGCGGGCGCGCGCCCTTCTTCCTGGCCAGGGTGGAGGGCTTGTTCGGCGCGAAGGACTTGCCGCGCCAGTCGCGCCCGGCCTCGATGCGCTGCTTGCTGCCCTCGGCCAGCGCCTCGCCGATCTGCGCCATCGCCGGGGTGAGGTTGCCCAGGCGCTGCTGGAGATCGGCCAGCAGCCGCTGCACCTGGGTGTCGTCGAGGTCGATGCGGATCATGGCATGCTATCTTTCTGGCTTGCGGGGCCGGTTGCATTCCATCGTCGTGCTCATACCACGAAGCGCTACGGGCGTAGGACGGAAGGACGGCCCCGTATCCACATGGATTGCAGGGCGAGCATGCGCCGCCGCTCGCGCACCTCGAACACGGCCCAGTATTCCAGGTCGCCGATCTGCCTGATAGCCCGCACTACAGGGCGACCTACATCGGACAACCCGCCATATTCAAGGCGGTCCGCCTCCTGAATGATCCTCGGCAGCAGCGCGTAATCCTGCGCCCGTACGCCGGTCTGGCCCGATCTGGCCTCGGCTGTGTCGTCACCATGATCCTTCGCCACCTTGCGCACGGTCGATGCATCGATGG
>JAFGXB010000085.1 GCA_016936875.1 Burkholderiaceae bacterium
CGTAGCCCAGCGACAGCATGGGGTAGGCGATGGAGACCTGCACCCGGGTGAGCGCCAGAATCCACACACCCACGGAGACCGCGTAGAACGCCAGGCCCAGCAGAATCTGCCATTGCAGCGCGAAGTGCAGCCCCGCATGCCAGATATTGCCCGCGGTGAAGTTGAAGCGCCCCACGGTTTCGGCACCGGCCTTGATGAGCAGTTGCGCCGCGGCGTTGAGCAGCACGCCGGTCAGCACCAGGGCGAAGGCGACGACGCTCATCGCGCACTCCCAGGCGCGGCGGGCGGCGTGAGTGACTTGCCCGCGTTCCACGCGGCGGGCAGGCGCGTGGCCGCCGCCTGCGCAGCGTTGCCGTAGTCCTGACCGGGCTTGGCAATGACGACAAAGCGGGGCGTGCGGTAGATCACGGTCATGGGAACGTGCAGATCCTGCAGGGCGGGCAGGGTGGATGGGGGCATCAGCGCCAGCGGCTGTTTGTCAGCCGCCCAGCGCTTGGCGAAATCGGCGTAGTTTGGCACCCAGAGACCGGGCTGCTGCGTAATGCCAAAGTGCAACTCACCCTGGTATTCCACCAGGGTGACGGTGCGGTCGAGATAGAAGGGCAGGGTTTGGTCGTAGGTGCTCACGGCGTAGAACGGCTGGCCCGGATGAATCCACGGGCGGATGGCTTCGACCACGTCCTTGGTCGAGGCCGTGCGGCCCAGAATCTGGAACTGCTGGATGCCCAGAGAAAATCCAAGGGTCATCGCCACACTGACGAGCAACACCGCCGCTGTGCGCCGACCTTGCGCCTCCCAGCGCCAGGCCAGCAGACCGCTTCCAAGCGCCAGCACTGCGGTGCCTTCGAGCCACCAGCCGAACTGCTGGTACAGCGCGCCCGGTGTGATGGCGTTGCCCAGTCGGTGCAATTGCGTGAAGCCGACAACTGCCGCCAGTCCCAGCAGCGCCAGCAGCGCAAACTGCCAGCGCAGCGCGCCACGCTGTGCCCGGTCGAGATAGTCTCCGATCAACAGCGCAATGGCCGGAAAGATGGGCAGGATGTAGGACGGCAGCTTGGATTTGGAAATGCTGAAAAACACAAAAATGAACACCGCCCAGATCAGCAGCATGCCTTGTGCATGCAGGTTACGGCCCTGTGCGCCGCCAAATGTCGCGCCGCGCAGGGCGGGCTGGGAGGCACTCTTCCACAGCGCAGGAACCAGGCTGCCCAACCAGGGCAGCACGCCCAGAATCAGGATGGGAATGAAATACCACCACGGGCCGGGGCGTTTGAGTTCGCTGGTGAGAAAACGGGTGAACTGCTGGTAGATGAAAAAGTAATCGAAAAACTCAGGGTTGCGCGCCTGCACCCAGATGAACCAGGGTGCGGCAATGGCCAGAAAAATCAGCAGGCCACTCACGATGTAAAGCCGCGTCCACAACCGCCAGTCGCGGTAAATCAGGGTGTAGAACACCAGCGCCGCGCCCGGAAGCAAAATGCCGATCAGCCCCTTGGAGAGCATGGCCAGCGCCATGAATGCCCAGCAGGCCCACATCCACCAGCGGGTCTGGGTGCGGCTGGCATCTGGGCGCTGCGCCAGCAGAAAGGCCATCAGACTCGCTGACATGGTGGCGGCGGTGCCCATGTCCAGCGTGTTGATATGGCTCATCGCATTCCAGTAAAACATGCTGGCGAGCACTGCCGCGGCGAACACGCCGGTGCGGCGGTTGAACAACCGTGTGCCGGCCCAGCCGGTGAACAGCACGGAGAACAAGCCGGTCAGCCCGGTCCAGAGCCGCGCCTGCCATTCACCAAAGCCGAACACTTCATAGCTCACCGCAGTGGCCCAGTATTGCAGCGGCGGTTTTTCGAAGTATTTGAAGCCGTCGAGCCGCGGGGTGACCCAATCTCCGCTCACCACCATTTCCCGCGGGATTTCGGCATAGCGGCCTTCGTCCGTCGGCACCAGATCGCGCCAGCCCAGCGTGCCCAGCCAGAGCACGACCAGCGCGGCAAACAACACCCAGATCAGGCCGTAGCCGGGCCCGGGATCCGAAACGGAGAAATCTCGTGAGGAGTTTGACATGAAGAAAGAATGAGGTCAGCGCAGGCCGCCAGTGCAGTGGTGCATGCTTGATGGAACAAATAAAAAGGATGGATTTGGCGTCAAGGCAAGGCGCGTTTTTATGTTCCAGATCGCGTGCAACTCTGCACTGGAGATCTACCGGATAGCTGATCATGGTAACGGGCGAAGCCTTGCAAAGCACTGAGGGACAGTGCTGCAATGCGCCTATCGTAAAGAGGAGATTCCCATGACCTGCCCCACGCACACGGTGACCAATCAGGCACCGCCCTTGCAGGATTACAACCTCTTCACCGCCGATCCCGCCTTGTGCGAGGCGCTGCTCCGTGGTGGCGCCGACTGGGCACAGGGGGCGCTGATGCAACAGGGCGAGGAACTCGGCACGGCGTTCAGCTACGCGCAGGGCGATCTGGCCAATCGCCACGCACCCGAACTTCAGGCCTTCGACGCACGGGGTTTCCGCCGCGATCAAGTCGCATTCCATCCCGCCTGGCACGCGCTGATGGCCGACATCGCCCGGCGCGGCCTGCACACCGGACCGTGGGCGCAGCCCCAGCCGGGTGCCCATGTGGCGCGGGCGGCGGGATTCATCCTGCAGACGCAGATCGAGGCCGGGTCGATGTGCCCGACCACCATGACCTATGGCGCCATTCCGGCCCTGTCGCGCGACGCCATGCTGGTGCGCGAGGCGCTGCCCGTCCTGCTGCGCCCCGAATACGACCCGCGCGACCTGCCGCTGGCGCAAAAGCGCGGCGGCCTGATTGGCATGGGCATGACCGAAAAGCAGGGCGGCTCCGATCTGCGCACCAACACCACCCGCGCCGAGCCCGATGGCGCAGACGGCTGGCGCCTGACTGGTCACAAATGGTTTTTCTCCGCGCCGCAATGCGACGCGCACCTGGTGCTGGCGCAGGCGCCGGGCGGGCTGAGCTGCTTCTTTGTGCCACGCTGGGCGCCAGACGGCGGCAAGAACCCGGTATTGATCCAGCGCCTCAAGGACAAACTGGGTAACCGCTCCAACGCCTCCTCCGAGGTGGAATTTCAGGGGGCCTGGGGGCATCTGCTTGGCGAGGAGGGGCGCGGCGTGCCCACCATTCTGGAAATGGGCACTTACACCCGGCTGGACTGCGTGCTGGGCACCACCGGACTGATGCGTCAGGCGCTGAGCCAGGCCGTGCACTATGCGCGTCATCGCCAGGCCTTTGGCGCCGCGCTGATCAATCAGCCGCTGATGCGCAATGTTTTGGCGGATCTGGCGCTGGAGGTGGAGGCCGCCATCGCCCTGGCCATGCGGTTGGCGCAGGCCTTCGATGCGCAGCATGACGAGGCGCAGTCTTTGCTCCGTCGCTTGTTGACTCCTGCCAGCAAGTTCCGCATCTGCAAGCGCGGCGCCGAGTTGGCCGCCGAGGCCATGGAAGTGCTGGGCGGAAATGGCTATGTGGAAGACGACATGCAGGCCCGCATCTACCGCGAAATGCCGGTCAATTCCATCTGGGAAGGTTCGGGCAATGTGATGTGTCTCGACGTGCTGCGCGCCCTGGGCAAAAACCAACGCACCGCCGACGCGCTGATGGCCGAACTCACCCCGGCGCAAGGTCGCAACGCCCATTTTGACGCCCAACTGCTGCGCTTGTCTGCCGTCATGCGCGGTACGGAAGACCTTCAGAGCCGCGCACGGTCCCTGACGCATGACCTTGTTCTGGCCGTGCAGGCCGCGCTTTTGCTGCAGCACGCGCCGGAGCCCATCGCACAGGCGTTTTGCGCTTCCCGCCTTGGCCGGGAATGGGGCGGCGGATTCGGCACCCTGCCACACACAACCGACTTCGACACCCTGCTCAACCGCGCCTTGCAAATCGCGTGAACAGGCGCTAGTTGAGAATGCGGAACTTGATCGGCACCAGCACCCAGGAGGTGATGGCCTGCCCGTTTCGCGTGGCGGCAACGAATCGCCATTGCGCCACCGTGGCTTCTGCCGCCTCGTCCAGCCGGGTAAAGCCGGTAGAAGACATCAGCTTGATCTGCAAGGCGCGCCCGTCCGGGCCGACCTGCACTTTGAGCAGCGCCGTGCCTTCCTCCCCCAGTTGCCGCGACAGGCGAGGATAAGGCGGAGGCGGATTGTCCAGATACTCCGCCTTGTAAGACGCCGCGGTTTCCACGGCGGGGGCCGTGGTTGGCGGTGCCGAGGCCGCTGCCGAGGGCGTATGGCCGGGTTCCGTGGCCACACTGGGGGCTGCAGGTTCTGGTGCTGGGGCTCGCGCTGTTGTCTGCGCGGGGCTTGGCGCGTGAGACGGCAGCGGGGCGGGTTGAGGCGTTGCGGTGGGGACGGGCGGCGGGTGTAGCGTGGTGGGCTGCGGCC
>JAFGXB010000086.1 GCA_016936875.1 Burkholderiaceae bacterium
GCACGAAGACGCGGGCAGCATGGAAAAACCCGCCAACTGGCGTCTGGCCACTGTCGCGCAGGATGTGCCCGATTCAGACGCCACGGCAACCGACTTCGTACTGCAAGGCGATGTTGCCCTCTGCGCCGCACAACAGGCGCTGCAGGCAGCACTGGACGCGCCCGAACACAACGACGCCACCAGCCAAGCCCTTGGCGAGGCGCAGCACGCGTTTGAACTGGCCGACGGCTATACCGCGCGGGCACGGGCCGAGGCCTTGCTGCTGGGTCTGGGCTTCAGCATGGCCGAATTGCGCAAACCGGTGCCGCAGTTTTCCGGCGGCTGGCGCATGCGACTGGCACTGGCGCAGGCCCTGTTCGCGCCAAGCGACTGCCTGCTGCTCGACGAGCCCACCAATCACCTCGACCTCGACGCGCTGGTCTGGCTGGAGCAATGGCTTGCCCGCTACCCCGGTCTGCTGCTGATCATTTCGCACGACCGCGAATTCCTCGACGCCATCTGCCGCGTCACCGTGCATCTCGACGGTGGCAAGCTCACCCGCTACGGCGGCAACTACACCTTGTTCGAGGAACAGCGCGCGGAAAAAATCATGCAGCAGCAGGCGGCGTTTTCCCGGCAGCAGCAAGACATTGCGCGGCTGACTCGCTTTGTCGAACGCTTCCGCGCCAAGGCCACCAAGGCGCGTCAGGCGCAGAGCCGCATGAAGGCGCTGGAGCGCATGGAACGGCTGGCGCCGGTGTATCTCAGCGGCGCGCTGCGTATTGAACTGCTCGCGCCGCTGAGCCTGCCGCAGCAACTGCTCACCCTGCACGACGTGCGCTGCGGCTACGGCGAGCCGCCCATACTGAACGGAGTCAGCCGCGTCATTACAGGGGGCCTGCGTCTTGGCATCCTGGGCGCCAACGGGCAAGGCAAGTCCACCCTGGTCAAGACCCTGGCCGGTGTGCTGCCGCTGTTGTCTGGCGAGCGCATCGAGGGCAAGGGGCTGGTGATCGGTTACTTTGCCCAGCAGGAAGTCGACGTGCTGCGGCTGGATGAATCCCCCCTGCAGCACATGCAGCGACTGGCGCGTGAGATCGCGCCGCACACCACCGAGCAGGAGTGGCGCAACTGGCTGGGTCGCTACCAGTTCGATGGCGACATGATGCTGCGTGCCTGCGGTAGTTTTTCCGGCGGAGAAAAGGCGCGTCTGGCGCTGGCGCTGGTCATTTGGCGCAAACCCAATCTGCTGCTGCTCGACGAGCCGACCAACCATCTCGATCTCGCCACCCGCGAGGCGTTGGCCATGGCCTTGCAGGACTTCGCTGGCACCGTGCTGCTGGTGTCGCATGACCGCGCCTTGCTGCGTGCCACCTGCGATGCCTTCTGGCTGGTGGCCGATGGGCAGGTGCAAGACTTCGACGGCAGCCTCGACGATTACCAGCAATGGGCCCTTTCGCGCACCCGGCTGCGGCAAAACGCAGCGCAGGCCAAGCCGCAGGTGGGGGCGAGCATCCCCGAGCCGGAACTGGCCCCGGCCGACCGCAAGGAAGCCCGCAGGCAGCAAGCCGAGTTGCGGCAGCAACGCACGCAGCAACGCAAGCCGATCAAGGCCGAGTTCGACAGGGTGGAAGTCGATATGCGCCAATTCGAGGCGGAACGCACGGCGCTGGACGCCGCGCTTGCACAGCCGAGTCTGTCGGCGGCAGAACGCGTGGAGCTAGGCAGACGGCACCACGCCCTCTCCGAACGCATCGTTCAGCTTGAAGAGCGTTGGCTGGAGCTTGGCGAGCAGCTCGAAGCGCTGCCACCGGCCTGAATGCCGATTCATGCATGCGAAATTTGATCAATACTGATATGCGGACTTGTTGATCCGAGTAAATTGATCAACCTTCACTGTGCAGGCCTGTCCTTCGTGTCAGCAGGCTGCAACCATCCCCGGAGTTTTCATGAAACAAACCCTGCTGCAAGAAAAATACCCCGTCTACGTTGCCGAAGTCTCCAAATCCGAGACGCGCTACACCACGGTCAATGAAGTGGTTGGCTACTTCAAAGAGAAAATCGCGTCCAATCCCAAGGTGAAGTTCATTGCCGTGTTCGACCATTTCGAGCACACCACCCAGATCGGCGGCACCATTGCCCCGGAGATCAAGGCTGCGGCGGAAGTGATTTTCTGCTTCGGCATCGCGCTGCCCAACCCCTTGGTGCTGGCCGTGCGCCCGCGCTCCATCGGCATTGCCGACATGGGCGACAAATTTGTGGTCACCTTCCTCGAAGCACCGATGGCACCCGCCAACGAAGCCATGGAAGCCTGGACCAAGGGCCTGCACAACAAAGACTGAGAACGGGTCAATTCAACCCGCTGCTGCCAAAAAGCACCGCGATCCGTCTAGCGGTGCTTTTTTTGTTTGTACGGATGGTTTCAGCGTGCGGGCTTTCGGGCGACTTGCCAGAGCAGAACAGCAAAGCAACTCGCCGCAACCGCGAGACCGACGGTGTTGCCCATCCAGAAGCCTGCTGCACCTTGCAGCGCAGGCGGTGTAAAGCCCAGGGTGTTGAACCCCAGCATGTAGCCGCCTCCAAGGCCGATGCCCCACAGGGAGAGCGCATACAGCACGCTGGGCAGGATGGCGATGTGGTACGAGCGCAGCACAAAGGCGCTGCTCGACTGCACCGCGTCAAACACCTGATAGAGCGCGATGAACAGAAAGAGGTGATAGGCCACGGCCTGCACACTGGGGTCGGACGTGTACCAGCCAATGATGCGGCCGCGCTCCAGCCAGACAGCCAGGCCGATGGCAACCGAGAGCAATGCCGCAGTTCCCACCCCGCTCCAGGCCGTGTGCCGCGCGGCGCGGGTGTCACCCGCGCCAAGGTGCTGCGCCACGACGGAGCCCGTGGCGATGGAGATCGACAGTGGCAGCATGTAGAGCACGGTGGCGAAGTTGGCGGTGATCTGGTGCGCGGCCAGCACGGTGTCTCCAAGGCGGGCAATGAACAGTGCCATGAAGGTGAAGGCGGAGACTTCCACCAGCAGACTCAGCCCGATCGGCCCACCCAGACGCAGCAGATGGGCCTGCGCAGCCCAATCCGGCCAGTCCCAGCGGGAAAACACCGCATAGGGACGCAGCGCGGCGCTGTGCCGGTGCTGCAGCAACGCCAGCGCAAGCAGGCCGTATTGGGTCAGCACGGTAGCAATGGCACAGCCGGTCGCGCCAAGCGGGGTCATGCCGTGCATGCCAAACTGGTCGGGCAGCAGGAAAAGGGCATTGAGCGCAAGTTTGGTGAGCAGCCCGCCGATTTGCAAGGCCGCGGTGAGCAAGGGCTTGGAAATGGCCTGGCTCAGCGCCGCGTGCACGCGGAATGCCAGGGCGGCCGGCAGGCCAATGGCGAGGATGGTGAGGTAGCGATCGACCATGGGGTCGCGCGCCTGCCCGGTGAGTGCCAGCAAGGGCTGTGGCCACAGCAGCACGCCCATGCCGACGACGCACAGGCCGGCCGCGAGCCAGAGCCCTTGGCGAAAGCCTGCTCCCACGACGTGCGGTGTGCCTGCGCCAAAGCCGCGCCCCAATGTGGGCAGCAGCGACTGGGTGACCCCTGAGAGCGAGACATAGAGCGTGATGTAAATCGCCTGGCCGATGGACAGCGTGGCGAGATTGGCCGTGGTGGAGTAATGCCCCAGCATCACCGTGTCGGCCACACCAAAGCCGATGACCGCAAGCTGGCCGATGAGCACGCTCATGGCCAGTCGCAACAGATCGCGCAGAGGACGCATGCAAGTCGCGCCCTAAGGCGCAGGAGGCGTCAGCCGTTGGTAGAGAAAGAGCGGTTCCTCGCGCTCACCTGGGCGGCCGCCGCGCCAGATCAGCCGCCATTGCGTGGCGGGCCCCGGTGCATGCGCGCCGAGCGCATAGGGACAGTTCGCGGTGTTTGCATTGGAGAAGTCGAGCTGGCTCCAATAGCCGATCAAGGCTTGCGAGGTCAGGTCGATGCCCGAAGGTTTCAGGCAGGGAGTGCCGACCTTCATGGACAAGGCGCTCGTTGTCCGTACCGCATGCGCCACGCTGGCGCCGACGGCTCTATAGGTGCTCGCGTAGTTCAGGGCCGGCATCCACAAGCTGCCAACCAGCACCCAGGCGAGGGTGACGCCGCTGGCCGACAGCACCATGCCCTTCCACAGCGGATGACGATGTCGCCCGGTGCGCCAGATCACGATAGCCGCCCAGGCGGCCGTTGCGACGAGCGAGATGCCCAGCGTGAAGGGATCGAGGCTCAGATGAAAGCCGGGCGCGAGCCGCGCAATATTGGCCGCAGGCTTGGGCGGCCAGCCGGTGAGCATGGCCAGCCACAGCACCCAGACCACCAGCGCCAGCAGACTGTAGAGCAGCACCGCAAACCAGTCGATCGCTGCCAACCCAGCGCGCCGCATGACAGGTAAGGCAAAGCCCGACAAAATGGCCATCGGCGGGAGAGACAGCAGAAAAACTTTGTCGTTATTGCCGAGCGCCAGCGCGCTGAGCAAAGCCAGCAGGGCCAGTGCCCAGGCCGGCTGCAGGTGCCTGGCGCGCAACGATTCGCGCCAACGCCACAAGGCCCACAACGCGAGCGGCCACGCGGGCCAGGTGAACCAGATGCCAATGCGGAAAAAATTACCAATCGCATGCAGCCCCGGCCATTGGCCATGCAAGGGCCAGCCGAGCTGCGATTCAGCCCACGCCCCTGAAAACAGGCCTGCAGCCAAGGCGAGGGCGAGTGCCCAGCCGCCCTGCCGCAGTTCACTCCAGAGAAGAAAGGCAAGCGTGAAGGTGAGCAGCAGGGCGAACCAGCCCGCCGAGGTCAGGGACAGGCTGATCAAGCCCAGAGCGATGACCGCAGCCGACTTCCAGGGCCTGCGCGGTTGCAGGGACACGCCCCACAACACCGCGCTCACCGCCGCGAGCTGCAGCACTTGGGTGGACGCTTCGTGACCGCGGCCCAGCAAGCCCAGCGTGGCCAGCAGGGTGAGGAGCACGCCATCGGCAATGGCGCGGGCGTAGTCGCTCGGTGCAATGGGTGGCCCGAAGGCAGGCGGAACCGGCTGTGCCGCGTCGTGCCGCGCAAAGTGAAATGCGGCGTACCAGGTCAGGCTCATGCTGGTTCCCAGCGCCAGCATGAAAGGGATCCGCGAGGCCAGGACGGGGCCGACCCACGCGCCAAAAGCTTGAATCGACCACGCTCCCAGCCAGTGCGCCAGCCATCCGCCGTGGATGCTGTACCCATACAGATGCGGATGGAACCAGTCGGTCGCACCCTGCGCCATTTGCCACATGACAGCAAAGCTCAAACCGTCCGTGCGCCAGGGATCACGTCCGAGAAAGCCAGGGAGGATGTAGGCTAGGCACAGCAACAGCAACAAAGGCCGTGGCAACTTGCCCACCGCACCGGCTTGCAAGGCGGGGCGCGCCGGCGGCCTGCGTGTCTGTCCGTGCGAGAAGGCCGAACTCATGGAGAAGTCGCGTGGAGGGGATGACCGTGGGTTGAAAATGACAACGGGCAGCCGCGCTGCCCGTGATGTGAATGTCCACCGGGTTTTGCCAACCCGGCTGAGCGATCAACCGTTCAAGCCTTGCCTGCAGCCTTGGCGAATTTCTGACGGAACTTCTCGACGCGGCCGCCCAGCGTGTCGATGCTCTTTTGCTTGCCGGTGTAGAAAGGGTGCGACTCTCCGCTGGTTTCCACCTTGTACAGCGGCACTTCACGGCCGTCGTCGAGCTTGACGGTTTCACGCGTTTGCGCGGTGGAGGAGATGATGATCTTCGAGCCAGTGGACAGATCGAGGAAGCAGACGTCGCGGTATTGGGGGTGGATTCCAGGTTTCATTTCGGTTCCTTTGAAGGCGCTAGCCGCCGACGCGCGTGAGAAAAATGCAAGATTGAAAATCAATCGGCTGTCGGTACTTGGCAAAACGCGCAATTATCGCAGATTTCCCAGCGCTTAACCGCCGCGCCGCATCATGTCGAAAAATTCCGCATTGTTTTTGGTCTGCTTCATCTTGTCGAGCAGAAACTCCATTGCCTGGATTTCGTCCATGGGGTAGAGCAGTTTGCGCAGAATCCAGGCTTTTTGCAGGATTTCCGGCTTGAGCAGCAGCTCTTCGCGGCGCGTGCCGGAGCGGTTGATCAGCATGGCCGGATAGACGCGCTTTTCCGACAGGCGGCGATCCAGATGGATTTCCATATTGCCGGTGCCCTTGAATTCTTCGTAGATCACCTCGTCCATACGGCTGCCGGTATCGACCAGCGCCGTGCCGATGATGGTGAGCGAGCCGCCTTCTTCAATGTTGCGCGCCGCGCCAAAAAAGCGTTTGGGCCGCTGCAGGGCGTTGGCGTCCACGCCGCCTGTCAAAATCTTGCCGGACGTCGGGATGACTGTGTTGTAAGCGCGTGCCAGGCGGGTGATGGAGTCGAGCAGGATGACCACATCCTTTTTCAGCTCGACCAGCCGCTTGGCCTTTTCGATCACCATTTCCGCAACTTGCACATGGCGCACCGCAGGCTCGTCGAAGGTGGAACTCACGACTTCGCCACGGACGGAGCGCTGCATTTCCGTGACTTCTTCCGGGCGCTCGTCGATGAGCAACACAATGAGCACGACCTCCGGGTGATTGTTGGTGATGGCGTGCGCAAGGGCCTGCAGCATCACGGTTTTGCCGCTCTTGGGCGGGGCGACCAGCAAGCCGCGCTGGCCTTTTCCGATGGGTGCAACGATGTCGATCACGCGGCCGATGATGTTCTCTTCGCCCTTGATGTCGCGTTCCAGACGCATGTGTTCCGTCGGGAACAGCGGCGTCAGGTTTTCGAACATGATCTTGTTCTTGTTTTCTTCCGGGGTCACGCCGTTGACCCGGTCAACCTTCACCAAGGCAAAGTAACGCTCGCCGTCTTTGGGTACGCGTACTTCGCCCTCGATGGAGTCGCCGGTGTGCAGATTGAAGCGGCGGATCTGACTGGGCGAGATGTAGATGTCATCCGGCGAGGCCATATAGCTCGACTCGGGCGCGCGCAGAAAACCGAAGCCGTCCGGCAGCACTTCCAGGCAGCCGTCGCCAAACACCTGCTCGCCGGTGCGGGCGTGTTTTTTGAGAATGGCGAACATCAGTTCCTGCTTGCGCAGGCGGCTGGCGTTCTCAATCTCGAACGACTGCGCCATTTCAAGCAGCTTGGAGACGTGTGTCGCTTTGAGTTCGGACAGGTGCATGGTGAAAAGCTCGGGAGGGAAGTCTGCGAGGAGATCCGTCATCATCTGGACGGTGCATGAACCGTGACACGGTCCGCGCGAAGCAGCAAAAAAAGAGGGGATGGAACAGGCCGTGTGAGGGGTATCACGGCGTGCGGTCGGCCGAGAATGGCCAATCGCCGGGAGGCGGCGCGGCGATTGGCCGCGCCACGCCTCAAATTATAGATGGGCGTCGACGAATGCTGTCAGCTGTGCTTTGGAGGCTGCGCCAACTTTGTTGCCAGCGAGTTCGCCGTTCTTGAACATCAGGAGCGTGGGAATGCCGCGAATGCCGAACTTGGCAGGGATAGAGCGGTTTTCGTCCACGTTGACTTTCACGATGGCGAGTTTGCCCTGATATTCGCTGGCCATCTCGTCCAGGGTCGGGCCGATCATGCGGCAAGGTCCGCACCACTCAGCCCAGAAGTCCACCAGAACAGGCACTCCGGACTTGAGCACATCCTGCTCGAAATCCGCGTCATTGGTGTGTTTGATCAGTTCGCTAGCCATGGTCGCCTCGATAGAAAGATTTGAGTGAGATTTTGACACAAAATGCCACGGGGGGCTCTGATCTCAATGGCTGTTCCTGAGTCAGTGCCTGGGCAAACCTTGGTGGGGCCGATTCCGGGCAGATGAGCGAACCCGGATTGGTTTTTTGAATAGGGGGTGACGAGCCGTTCCCCCGGCACTCACGGTAAACGGCTGTGGCTGCTTCGTTCCCGACCTGACCAAGTTCACCGCGCCGCGATGCGAGGCGGCCCGTCAAAGCGCGTTCTAAGTTGTTTCCCGCTGGCCCTAGTTTCCAGATTCATCCATCAGCGCCCTGGCCTGGGCGATGTGGCCGCGGTAGGCGTCAAAAATTTTGCGCAGCGCGGTGTCCATGTCGGTCTTGGGCGCCCAGTTCAGGTCGCGCATGGTGTTGGTGATCTTGGGCACGCGGTTCTGCACGTCCTGGTAGCCCTTGCCGTAGTAGGCGCCGGAGCTGGTTTCCACCAGCTTGACCTGCCTGGCCACCTCGGCGTACTCGGGTACGGAGGCGGCGATGCGCAGCATGTGGTCGGCCAGTTCGCGGATGGAGTGGTTGTTGGCCGGATTGCCGATGTTGTAGATCTGGCCGCTGGCCACGCCGTCCTTGTTGGCGATGATGGTCATCAGCGCGTCGATGCCGTCGTCGATATCGGTGAAGGCGCGCTTCTGGTGGCCGCCATCGACCAGGCTGATGGCTTCGCCGCGCACGATGTGGCCGAGAAACTGCGTCACGACGCGCGAGCTGCCTTCCTTGGCGGAAAAGATGGTGTCCAGCCCGGCGCCAATCCAGTTGAAGGGGCGGAACAGGGTGTAGTTCAGGCCTTCCTGCTGGCCGTAGGCGGCAATTACGCGGTCCATGAGCTGTTTGGAGCAGGCGTAGATCCACCGGGGCTTGTTGATCGGCCCGTAGGTGAGGGGCGAGTTCTCGGGGTCGAACTCGGCGTCGGCGCTCATGCCGTAGACCTCGGAGGTGGACGGGAATACGAGGTGTTTCTTGTGTTTGACTGCGGCGCGCACGATGGGCAGATTGGCCTCGAAGTCGAGCTCGAACACGCGCAGCGGCGCTTTGACATAGGTGGCGGGCGTGGCGATGGCCACCAGCGGCAAGATGACGTCGCACTTGCGTACGTGGTATTCGATCCACTCCTTGTTGATGGTGATGTCGCCCTCGAAGAACTTGAAGCGCGGGTTGCTGGTCAGCTCTTCGACGCGATCGGCGTTCATGTCCATGCCGAACACCTGCCAATCCGTGGTGGCGAGGATGCGCTTGGAGAGGTGGTGGCCGATGAAGCCGTTGACGCCGAGGATGAGGATTTTTTTCATGGCTGTGTTCCTGCGAGGCTTGAGAATTGTTGTGCGCTCAGGGGCTGGCCGGGACGGTCTGCAGCCCAGAGTTCGAGGATGTGGATCGCGCCGCCGTCACCCGCGAGTGCCAGTATTTGTTCGCCGACGAGATGGGGGCCGACGGGTGCCGAGGCCGCGATCTGCGCGGCCAGTTCAGGCCGCGCCAGACGAGCACGGGGGACGATGAAGCGCTGGCCGCCCTGATCGAAAAATGCGCCAGGGTAGGGCGGCGCCACGGCGCGGATGAGGTTGTAGATCGTCTGCGCCGGTTGTGCCCAGTCGATGCGTCCGTCTTCGGGCTTGCGTCCACCGAAGTAACTGCCGGCCATCAGATCGTTGGGGCTGCGCGGCACCTGGCCGCGCAGCAGTTGTGGCAGCACAGCCCACAGCGCAATTTCCGCGGCGACGGTGACCTTGTCGAAGACGTCTTTTGCTGTGTCGTCAGGCAGGATGGGAACGGCCTGCTGGGCAACGAGATCGCCCGCATCCGGCTTGGCTTCCATGAGGTGCAGCGAGGCGCCGGTTTCGGCCTCGCCATGCAGCACGGCCCAGTTCACCGGCACGCGACCCCGATACTTGGGCAGCAGCGAGCCGTGCAGATTCAGCGCGGCGATGCGCGCCGCAGCCAAAAGCGGCCCGGGCAGCATGCGGCGGAAATAGAAGGAGAACAGGTAGTCGGGCGCGAGCGCGGCAACGCGGGCGATGAGCGCGTCATCGACCGCCTCGTCCACATAGACCACGGGAATGCCGACCTCGGCAGCCACGTTGGCCACGCTGTCGAACCAGATCGTTTCGGTCGGGCTGTCCGGGTGCGTGACGATGAGCTGCACTTGCATGCCGCGCGCCAGCAGCGTTTTGAGGCAACGCACCCCGACGTTGTGATACGCGAAGACGACGGCTTTCACGTTGTGGCGGCGTGCGTGTGACTTGCGGCGCTGGCGGTGGGCGTCGGGTGCTGCACGAAGACGCCTGGCTCGGGCGGCAGGTCTTGCAGCACGGCTTGCACCAGATAGCGCGGCCGTCCGCGCACCTGCTCGTAAATGCGGCCGATGTATTCCCCCAGCAGGCCGATGCTGAACAGCACCACGCCCAGCAGGAAGAAGGTGATGGCGAACAGTGTGAACACACCCTGCACCTGCGATCCCTCGACAAAGCGCTGCACCATCAGGTAGAGAAACAATGCCCCCGAGGCCAGCGCCAGCAGGATGCCCGAATACGACATGACTTGCAGGGGCACAAGTGAAAATCCGGTGACCAGATCGAAGTTCAGGCGGATGAGCTTGAACAGCGAATACTTGGATTCGCCCGCCAGTCTTTCCTCGTGGGCCACCACGATCTCGGTGGGTTTGAGGGCGAAGGTGTAGGCCAGCGCCGGGACGAAGGTGTTGGTCTCGGTGCAGCGGTTCACCGTGTCCACCACGTCGCGGCCATAGGCGCGCAGCATGCAGCCCTGATCGGTCATGCGCACGCTGGTGATTTTTTCGCGTGTCCAGTTCATCAGGCGGCTGGCGTTGCGGCGGAACCAGCTGTCCTGGCGCATGCGGCGAATGGTGCCGACGTAGTCGTAGCCCTCGCGCATCTTGGCCACGAGGTTGCCGATTTCTTCCGGCGGGTTCTGCAGGTCGGCGTCGAGGGTGATGACGATGGGCGCGCGGGTGTGCTCGAAGCCGGCGAGGATGGCCATGTGCTGGCCGTAATTGCCGTTGAACAGCACCACGCGGGTGACATCCGGGCGCAGGCGTTGCTGCGCCGCCAGCAGGGCGGCGGAACGGTCGCGGCTGCCGTCGTTGACGAACAGGATTTCGTAGGGTTCGCCCAGGGCGTCGAGCGCGGTGTAGAGGCGGGCAAACAGGGCGGCGAGTCCGGCCTCTTCGTTATAGACGGGAACGACCACCGATATGGCGGGGTGAGGATGCAGGGTCATAGGCCGAATTGTCGCAGCACGGCGTCGAGGGCGGCAGTCACCCGCGTCACGTCGCTGTCCTGCATGCCTGGGAAGAGCGGCAGGGTGAGGATGGCAGCGCCCACGGCCTCGGCATGAGGAAAGTCGCCGGGTTGGAAGCCGCGCGCGCGGTAAAGGCTGAAGAGATGAATGGGCGGGTAGTGCACGCCTGTGGTGATGCCGCGGTCTTTGAGTGCCTGCATCAGCGCGGCGCGCTGCACCTGCGGCGGCGGCACGATCTGGAACATATGCCAGTTGCTCTGGGTGAAGTCGCGCGGGGGCAATTGCACGCCGCGCGACTCGATGCCGATTGCATCGAACGCGGCGAAGTAGTGCCGCGCCAGATCGCGGCGGCGGGCGTTGAACGCGTCCACGCGCTGCAACTGGCCCCAGCCCACGCGCGCGGCCACGTCGGTGAGGTTGGATTTGCCGCCGACCACGTCGACGTCCATGCCGTCGAGTCCGCTGCGCTGCACGCCTTGCAGCCGCAGGCGGCGTGCCAGGTCGGCGTCGGCATCGGCCGGTAGCACCAGGCAACCGCCCTCGATCGACGTGATGTTTTTGTTGGGGTGGAAGCTGAAGGAGGCGAAGTCGCCGAAGCTGCCGATGCGCCGATCCGCCCAGGTGCTGCCGATGGCCTGCGCCGCGTCTTCGATGACCCGCAGCTTGTGCCGTGCGGCGAGGGCGTAGATCGCACCCAGGTCGGCGGGTAAACCCGCAAGGTGCACCGGCAGGATGGCGCGGGTGCGCGGAGTGATGGCGGCTTCGATGCGGCGCGCATCGATATTGCGGGTGACGGGATCGATGTCGACGAACACGGGGGTCGCGCCAACCGCGAGGATGACGTTGCTCGTGGCCACCCAGGACAGCGGCGTGGTGATGACTTCGTCGCCCGGGCCGATGCCCAGCAGTTTGAGCGCCACCTCCATGGTGACGGTGCCCGAGGAGTAAGCCAGCACCGTGCGCCCGCCGAAATAGTCGGACAGCGCCTGCTCGAATTTGCCGCACCACGGCCCGGTGGTGATCCAGCCAGAGCGCAGCACCTCGACGACCCCGGCGATGGTGTCTTCGTCGATGTCGGGGCGGGTGAAAGGAAGAATGTCTTGAGGAGTCATGCGAAGGAATTCAGGCGCGGGCGACGATGATCACGCCTGCGATGATGACGGCAATGCCGACGAGTTTCTGCACGGTGAGCGTCTCGCCGAACAGCCACCAC
>JAFGXB010000087.1 GCA_016936875.1 Burkholderiaceae bacterium
CAGCCAGCCGCCAGAGGCGCAATGCGAATACATGCTGCGGCGGCAATACGCGCAGCGGCCACAACTGCTGATGCAGGAGATCAGCACGTGATCGCCCACCTTGAAGTTTGTCACGGCGGTCCCCAAGGACTCGATCACCCACACCTTCATGCCCCAGCATCGTCCCTGGCTGGCAGTGGATCTAACCCACCACCATCCGCAGATATGCTGCGGCCCCTATCGCTTCGCGATACTGAGCTTTACCCCGGAGTTGATGATCAACTCCATGACGATTTCTCGGGCAAAGTTCTCTGCATAGTCGTTTCGCGCCACCGAGGCGGCAACCGCCGCATCGGGGTCTCCGTCGATGACTGCTTCGATCTGGCGAATGTGCAAGTCACAGATCTGCACCATGCCGGTGTAGCGGTCCTGATGAAAGTACAGAAAGCGACGGGCCAGGGTCTGCAGCGTCGAGTAAAACTCGGCCGCATAGACATTGCGGCAGGCCTCCCCCAACACGTGCGTCAAGGCAAAGTGAAGACGCATATAGATGCGCATGTCCTTCGTTTTCTTGAGCTCTGCAAGTTGGCCCACCAGGGAACGTAAAGATTCTCGCTCCTCATCACTCGCCAACTGTGCTGCCTGCCCGACGACAAGATGTTCGATCTCGCGCCTCACCTGAATGACCTTCAACTGTCCTTGGTAGTCGATCTCCGAGATGAACACACCTTGGCGCGGTGCAATGCGCACCAACCGCTGATAAGCCAGCTTCTGCAACGCCTCGCGTGTAGGTGTACGGCCCAGTTCGACTCTCTCTGCCAAGGCGCTTTCAGACCATTGGCTACCTGGTGCGAGTACGCCAGTGACAATGAGTTCTTCCAGCGCAGCATAGGCTTTCTCGTTCAGGCTGACCGCGTTGCGGTCAAACAGGATGGATTGCGGGTTTTCTGTCATTGGATTTCAATACGCCTTGCGCAACCAAGTTCCGCAATTCCTGCTTGAGAACTTTGCCCGTGGCATTCTTGGGCAGTTCATCCATGAACAGGTACTGCTTGGGTCGCTTGAAACGGGCAATGTTATCAATGCACAGAGCATCGAGCGCATCTGCATCTGCGGGCGTGCTGTCCAGGTCTCGCACGACCACGGCAGCAACGGATTCACCCCATTCGGCATCTGGCAGTCCGATGACCGAAACCTCCCGCACGCCAGGATGGCGCAACAGCACCTCCTCCACTTCACGCGGATAGATGTTGGTGCCGCCACTGATGATCACATCCTTCGAGCGGTCTTTCAGGTGGAGCAGCCCCCGTTCGTCAAGCAAGCCCCGGTCGCCCGTGTATAGGCGGTGGTCCCGTATGGTCTGTGCAGTGGCCTCGGGGTTGTTCCAGTACCCGTGCATGACGGAAGGGCTGCGCAGCGTCACCTCTCCAGTTGCGCCCTGAGGCACCCGGCTCCCCTGTTCATCCAGGATCGCGATGTCCACCGTGGTCTGCGCATAGCCCACCGACGCCAGCAAGGATTCGTCTCCACAGCGTACCGCCTCGCCCAGGGCATCGGCTTTGAGTGCCGAGATGGTCATCGGCGATTCACCCTGGCCATACACTTGGGAAATGCGTGGCCCGAAGGTGTGGACTGCGGCCTTGATGTCCTCGACATAGAAAGGCGCGCCGCCCGTGATGATGTTGCGCAAACCAGGGCATGGATCCACGCCCTCTGGAAGCTCCAGCGAACGCACATGCGTCACCAGGCGCCCGACGATGGTCGGAGCGGCAAACAGGCTCGCCTTCCGGTAATGGTGGAGCAGCCCGAGCAGTTCCGCCTCGTCGAATCCGCCACTGGCGGCGACGACCTGCAGCCCCCCCTGGATCATGTAAGCAATGCCGTAAAGTCCGCCGCCGTGCGACATGGGCGCCACGTGGACCAACGCGTCCTGAGGGCCCACGCCCTGTACGTCGGCAAAGAAGTTCAGCGCCATCATGACCATATTGGCGTGCGTCAGCATCACCCCTTTGGGTCGGCCGGTCGTGCCGCTGGTGTAGAAAAGCCAGGCGAAGTCCTCCGCCTTGCCGTGCTCCAGAACGTCCAGCAGAGCCACCGGCGGCTCCCCATTTTCTGCCACCGTGCGCCACGCCGGGCCGTGCGCGTCAAGCAAATCGACGCGCGCCGCGGGCCCCAGTGCCGGTGCCAGGGCCGCCAGCATGTCCGAGCCCCCCACACAGGCTTTGGCGCCGGAATCCATCAGCACATAGGCCACTTCCTGCGGATGCAGCTTGGCATTGACGGGCACCGCGCACAGGCCTGCAGTCCAAATCGCCAGGAGAGCTTCCGCGTATTCGGTGCAGTTCTTCATCAGAACCGCCACGCGCTCTCCGTGAGCGAGCTGGCGGTCATGGCGCAGCCAGTGCGCCAGACGGCGCACGCGGCGATCCAGTTCGGCGTAGTCGATGGGCGGCAAAGTCCCGGAAGTCAGTGCGGGACGTGCACCGTGCATGCGCACGGTGCGCTGGAAGAGACGACTCAGATGCATGATTCAACAAAAACTAGATGATTGAAGCGGCCTTACCGGCCCAGAATGGTGATGCAGGTCACGGCCTCCTCCACGCCGTTGAACCCCCCGCCGTTCTCTGCGATGGCAAACCGCGCACCCTCGACCTGGCGTGGGCCAGCCTCGCGGCGCAGCTGAGTCACCATCTCATGGATCTGCGCCAAACCGGTCGCGCCAATGGGGTGTCCGCGCGAGAGCAAACCACCGTTGACGTTGATCGGGATGCGTCCTCCCAAAGATGTAGCACCCGATTCGGCCATGAGGCCACCCTCGCCAAAAGGACAGAAAGCAAGCGCCTCGGTTTGCTGGATTTCCGCGAATGCGGTGGCATCGTGCACTTCGGCCAACGACATGTCTTTCGGCCCCACGCCGGCCATTTCGTAGGCCTGCAGTGCGGCCAGATGGCACAGATGCCGGTCGTAAGCATCTGCGGGGCGGTCGGTGGCGCTGCGGATCACGCTGGCCAGCAAGCGCACCGCACGTGCTGCGTTCAGGCGTCGCAGGCCGGCAGCGCTGCACACGATGGCCGCTGCCGCACCATCGCCGATCGGCGCACACATCGGCAAGGTGAGCGGCCACGACACGGGACGCGCCGCCATCACTTCGTCGATGGTGAGCGGGTACTGGAACTGCGCTTTCGAGTTGCGCGTGGAATGCACGTGGTTCTTCGCGGCCACCGCGGCAATCTGGCGCTGGGTGGTGCCGAAGGTCTGCATGTGCAGTTTCGCCAGGCTGGCGTAGATGTCCATGAACACGCTGCGGCGCCCCGGCTCCACATAGTCTGATGGCGGCTGGATGCGCGGCGCCAGCGAGGCCAGCGCCTGCAGTCCTTCGGTGGAGCGGTGCACATCCCAGGCGCCGTCGAAC
>JAFGXB010000088.1 GCA_016936875.1 Burkholderiaceae bacterium
CAGGCGCGGCAGCGCGCCGCGCAATGCGCCAACGCGCTCGACACCCTGGGCCTGCAGGCGCAAGACCGCGCGGGCACACTGGCGTGGAATGGCTACCGGCACTTCGAGCTGTATTACGGCGTGTCGGGCAGCGAACGCATTCTGCACACCATCAACCCGCGGCTGCATCCCGAGCAGATCACCTGGATCATCAACCATGCAGACGACCGCGTGGTGTGCTTTGACCTCAGCTTCGCACCCATCATCCAGGCCATTGCCGCGCATTGCCCAGGTGTCCAGCACTGGGTTGCGCTGTGCGCGCAAGACGCCCTGCCCGCAGACCTCGCCACCCTGCCCAACCTGCTCAGCTACGAGACCTTGCTTGCCGCGCAGCCCGCCCACTACGCCTGGCCAGTGTTCGACGAGAACACCGCCTCCTCGCTGTGCTACACGAGCGGCACCACCGGCAACCCCAAGGGCGTGCTCTACAGCCACCGTTCCACCGTGCTGCACGCCTACGCCGCTGCCCTGCCGGACGTGATGAACCTGTCCGCGCGCGACAGCGTGCTGCCCGTGGTGCCGATGTTCCACGTCAACGCCTGGGGCATTCCGTATGCCGCAGCGCTCACAGGCGCCAAGCTGGTGTTCCCCGGCCCGGCGCTGGACGGCAAGTCGGTGTTCGAGTTGATGCAGGCCGAAGGTGTGACCCTGGCCGCCGGTGTGCCCACGGTCTGGCTCGGGCTGCTCAAGCACATGCGAGACAACGCCTTGCGACTACCCGCCCTGCAACGCACCGTCATCGGCGGGGCGGCTGCGGCACCGGCCATGATCCGCGCCTTTGAAGAGGAATTCGGCATCCATGTGCTGCACGCCTGGGGCATGACCGAGATGAGCCCGCTGGGCACCTTGTGCAGCCTGAAAAACAAACATCTGCTCCTGGACAAGGCGGCACAGTTCGCCATCCAGATCAAACAGGGGCGGCCCCTTTTTGGCGTGGACGTGCGCGTGGTGGATGGCAGTGGTGCCGATCTGCCGTGGGACGGAAAATCCGCAGGCAACCTGCTGGTGCGGGGGCCATGGATTGCGGACGATTATTTCCGCAGCGACGCCCCCAGCCCGCTGCAGGACGGCTGGTTTCCAACTGGCGACGTGGTCACCATCGACGCTGACGGCTACATCCAGATCACCGACCGCACCAAGGACGTGATCAAGTCGGGCGGCGAGTGGATCAGCTCGATTGAGCTGGAAAACATCGCCATGGCGCACCCTGGCGTGGCCATGGCCGCCTGCATCGCCCGGCCCGATCCCAAATGGGACGAACGTCCGCTGCTGGTCGTGGTCAAGCGCGAAGGCAGCGCACTCAACCGCGACGAACTGCTCCAGTTCTACGCGGGCAAAGTGGCCAAATGGATGATCCCGGACGACGTGGTGTTCGTCGATGCCATTCCACTGGGTGCGACCGGCAAGATTCTCAAGAACCGGTTGCGGGCGCAGTTCGCGCCGGGCAGCGCGGCAGCGCACCCCGGCGACTGAAGGGCGCGCACCGCTGCGCGCGCCTCGCTACGTTCAGTGCGCGTCTTTGGCTGCGGGCTGATTCAGCGCACCCGCCATGCGCGCCAGGGTCTGGATGCCATGCTGCACTTCCTTGTCGCGCAGCATATGCATCAGGCCGCCAAATCCCCCCAGCCCCTTGTCGGAGCTTCCCTGCGTCGCCTGATCGATCACCGCGCCGATCTTGTCGGGCAGCTTGAGCATTTGCGTCATGGTGGCGTTGAGGTCTGTGTCGCGCAGGCCTTCCGCGGCGAGGATGGCGTTGTCTCGCAACTGCCGCAGCGCGCCCACTTCGTAAAGCGTCACCAGGGTGGCGAGCAATTCGCGCACGGCGGGCAACAGCTTGGGGTCTTGCACCAGCTCGGTAAGAGTGAGCACCGCCTGCGTCATTTCACCGCCCAGATTCTTGACGGCAAAGCTGCCCAGTTCTTCGGCCTGCGCGTAGCGGTCGGCCATGCGGCCCAGCGCGTTCCACTGCGTGGCGCTGAGTTGCGGTGCGGCGGGCGTGGTCGGGGTATCGGTCATATTCATCGTGGTCTCCCGTTGCATCTGGCTCAGGCCGCAATTTTTTCGGCCATGATGCGGGCGGCGTCCAGGCCCCACGGCGGCATTTTTCCCTTGGAGCGGAAGAACAGGTTTTTGTACTGCATCTTCAGCAAGTAGGGAATGTGGCCGAGTTTGAGCACCTGTGTGTCGCCACCGAACCAGGAGTTGGAGCGGATGTAGAACGCCTGGTTGTTGCCAATGTCACCAATGCAATACACCACCGGCTCCAGCTTGGCGTCGGCCTGCTCCGCTGTCAGGCGTTTCATGTCCTTGGCGATCTGTTTGCCCACGATCTCGGCCTGCTGGTGGCCGATGGCCCCAAGCTTGGGCACGGTGACCGCGGCGCAGTCTCCCGCGGCGAACACGGTGGGATATTTGGGATTGCGCATCAACAGATCGGTGATGATGAAGCCCTCACTGTCACTGATCGGCAAGCCCTTGAGGAACGCATGCGCGGTCCAGTCGGGGAAGATGATTTTCAGCTCGGCGGCCACCGATTGGCCGTTGGCGAATTCCACCCCATCCTTGGTCAGCCGTTTGATGTCGTGGGTCTTGTTCATGTAATGAAAACCCATGCCGCTGGCGATGTCGAGCAACTGGCCCACCACCTTTTCGCCTGCGTCTTCGGCAATCAGCGACGCTGGAGTGAACACGGTGATTTTGTCCGGCCCGCCCTTGCCGTTCTGCCCCAGCCAGGTGGCGCAAGCCAGCATGGTTTCCACCGGTGGGCCCTCGCATGCGGCTTCGGCGGAGGGAATGCTGCCGCCCGGATAGGGGGCCAGCCCCTTGGCGCCGTCGCCCTGGGTAAAGCGCGCCGACCCAATGGCGATCGGCCCGCCCTTGTAGTCGTGCATCAGATACTGGCGCAGCGCTTCGCCGTAAGTGTTGTCGGTAACGGTGTGACCAAACTCGGAAAAGCCCTCGATCTTGTCGAACGCCAGCCGGTTGCCCAGTGCCACCACCAGATAGTCATACGTTGTGGAAGTGGGCGCGGCCCCCGGGCGCTCGCTCGGCACATAGTCCACCCGTTTGGCATCCACATCGAGCGCGGTCACCTCGCCTTGAATGAAGCGCGCGCCAACGTCGTGCAGCGGCTCCAGAATGTCCATGGTCATGGTGAGCTGCGGGTTGCGGTTCTCGAACACCTCGGCCGGGATGTTGGGGACATACAGCAGGTAAGGCTTACGGTCGATGACGGTGATGTCCACACTGTCCCCCGCGTACTTGCGGATTTCCTGCGCGCTGCCCAGACCGGCGAAATTGCCGCCCAGAATCAAAACCCGTGGCTTGTTTGCACTCATGGCGTTCTCCTCGATTGGTTATTCATACGGGGTGGAAACCCTTTTCCCCGCTCACCGGAAACGCCAACGACACATCAAAACACCTTTCGGCCCTGCGCTTCCTTGCAACAACCATAGTCCCACGGGTATGTCAATTCAAACCAAACATTCAATCTCTTGCCTTCATTTACGCCGACTACTCCCCCTCACATCTTTTATGAAAAAAGACGCAAAATTTCAGGCTGATTTCATCTTTTGGCAGCAAGATCGCGCGATTTACTACGCTGGCCGCGCTACACCATCGCCTGCGCAACCGCTTCGTCGGCGCAAGCCGGCCAGATATGCAGCGCTTCCCGCACGGCCAGACGCGGGTTGATCGCCTGCGTCACTGCGCTGACCACCGCAGCGCCCGACACCCCCGTGGCGCGCACTTCCTGCATTTGGTTCAGGCCAATGCCCCCGATCGCCACCACCGGGTAGCGCGGCGACAACCAGCGCCGCCACGCGGTCAATCGCTCCAGTCCGAGTGGCCGGTAGGGCATGACTTTCAGCGTGGTGGGAAACACCGGGCCGAGGGCGATATACGACGGCCGCAGTGCGTGGGCGCGTGCGATTTCCGCCGGCGTGTGCGTACTCAGCCCGAGCCGCAGCCCGGCCGCACGGAGGGCAGCCAGATCGGCGGTGTGCACGTCATCCTGCCCGAGATGCACGCCGTAAGCCCCAACGTCCAGCGCCTCGCGCCAATGATCGTTGATGAACAACTGCGTGCCCGGCACCTCCTGCGCGGCCTGCACCGCCGCGCGGATTTGCATGCGCAGGGCGGCGCCATCGGCATTCTTGATGCGCAGCTGGATGGTGCACACGCCCCATTCCAGTAGACGCAGCACCCAGTCCGCGTCGGGCACGACGGGATAAAAGCCCAGGTGCCCGGTGAGGCGGGAAAACTCGGGCGGCGCGTCCTCGGGCTGGCCCGGTAGCGGCTGCCAGGGCAGATCGTCGCTGTTCGGCTGCGCATCGGTGCGGGTATTGGGGCGCCCCGGGCCGATGGTGATGGCCTGATCGATCCCCGCATGCACGCGAAGCTGCGCTTCCGTGGCCGCATCCAGCACACTCCAGCCTTCGGCCAGTCTTGCCGTGCACACGCTGGCATGCACGCAGCCCGAGCCATGCGCGCTGCGCGGCAGACGGCGGCTGACCAGCGGCAGCACGGTGCTGTTGCTGACAAACCAGTCCGTGCTGTGCGCCCCCCAGGCATGCCCGCCCTTGACCAGCACGGCGCGGTGCGGCGCACCCGCCTCCAGCCAGCGGCTGCGAATGGCCGCAATCCACGCGGCGGGCGGCGGCCCCATGTCCCACGTCGGCAAATCGAGCAAGGCACTGGCCTCGACACGGTTTGGGGTGATGAGATCGGCGCGGTGCGCCAGGCGCATGGCCAGCCCGCCGCCGTGCGCCTGTGTCCACAAGGGCGTGCCATCGCTGGCTGCAAGCACCGGGTCCCACACCACCGGGCACTGACGTGACTCGACGAACTGCGCCACGTCTTCGGCAACAGCCGCGTTGCCGAGCATGCCAATCTTGATCGCCGCAGGCTCGCCATCGGCCAGCAAGGTGTGCAGGCTGCTGCGCAACACGGCCACGTCTGCCGCCTGCACCGCCTGCACGCCGTAGGAGTTTTGCGCGGTCAGCGCCGTGGTGATGCTGGCGCCGCGCCAGCCCAGGGCACTCCAGGTGGCGAGATCGGCGGTCAGGCCCGCACCTCCGGTGGGGTCGTGTCCGGCGATGGTGAGAAGGTAGGGTGTTGTCGTCATGCTGTGTTTCTCCCGTTAGCCGCAGTGTAAGGATGCGCGCCGCGCCGGGCCGAGATCACGCGCCACGCGCACACAATCCTTGATTCCATGTCAACATTCGCTCCTTGCTCACGTTAAAGACAGCATGAAACCGAACCTTGTTTTCTCCTCCCTGCTCCTGAGTGCCAGCGCCTTGGCCTTGCCCGCGCATGCCGAAGGCCCGCCTGTCAGCATCCAGTTCAGCATCGGCACGCCTCCGCCGCCGGTCTATGTCGCGCCGCAGCCGGTGTATGCACCGCCCCCCGTGGTGATGGCGGCACCGCCCACCATGATCTGGCTGCCGGAGTTCGGCGGCTATGTTGCACTGGGGATTTCGCAGCCCTTGTTCTATCTGGGTGGCGTGTATTACTACAACAGTGGCGGGCGCTGGTACACCGGCCCGCGTTACGGCGGCCCGTGGCATCCCGCCGAGCGCATTCCGCCGGGTTTGCGCAAATTCCATGACCGCGACTGGAAGCGGGCGCAAGACCGCGCCTACCGCTACGACCGCGACCCGCAGTGGAGACGCTTTCGCGCTGAAGGTGTTCGCCCCGGGTATCACCCTGAGCAGGGCCGTCCGGGTGGTCGTCCTGAAGGCGGCCCTCCGGGACGACACCAGGACCACGGCCACGGTCCGGATCAGCACAACCAGGGCCGTGGCAATGCCCACGGCAACGATCGCGGCAATGGCCAGGGACGCGGCGACAACCACTGATCACTTGCGCAAACACAGCGCCGCCGCTCGGCAGCGGCGCTTTTAGTGCGGGGGCCAGTCCAGCATCATGCGGGTGCCATGGCCGGGGCTGCTCTCCACGCTGATTTCGCCGCCGTGCAGTCGCACGATATTGCGCACCAGCGCCAAGCCCAGCCCGAGCCCTCCACGGCTGCGGCTGCGCGCGGCATCCGCGCGGTAGAACCGGTCGAACAGATACGGCAGGTGTTCAGCAGCGATACCGCAGCCCGTATCGACCACCTCGATGCGCACCCCGCTGCCCTGCGCACGGGCCAACAGGGTGACGACGCCACCGCGCGGGGTATGCGCCAAAGCGTTGCCAATGAGGTTGGCCAGCGCGCGTTGCAGCAGCATGCGGTCGGCGTGCAAGGTCAGTTGCTGCGTGGTGTGAACGTGAAGCCGCACGCCAGCTTCCGCCGCCGTCGCGTCAAAAAACTCGGCCAGGGCATGCAGTTCGCGCGCGGCGTCCAGCCGCTCCAGCCGCAGCGCGGCGTCGGGCTGCTCAGTCTGCGCCAGAAACAGCAGGGCCTGAATCATGTGTGACAGCCGCGCGCACTCTTCCACCGCCGACTCCAGCGCCTCGCGGTACTGCCCGGGCTCGCGCGGGCGGCCCAGGGCCACTTCCAGCCCGCCCCAGAGGTTGGAGAGCGGCGTGCGCAGCTCGTGCGCAATGTCCGCCGAGAATTGCGAAATACGCCCGAACGACTCTTCCAGCCGCTGCAAGGTGGCGTTGAAGGCCAGTGCCAGCGTCTGCAATTCGTTGGGCAAGTTGCGGGTGTCGAGCCGTCGGTGCAGGTCTTGCGCGCCGATGTCGCGCGCGGCGTCGGCCATATGGCGCAGCGGACGCAGACCGCGCCAGGCGATGCCGTAGCCGGCCGCGGCCGCCACCAGCATGGCCGTGAGCAGCACCGCGGCGAGGCGCAAGCGGTAATCGGCCAGGATGCGCGACTCCGCCGTGCGGTTCAGCGCCACTTCCAGGTGCATGGCCTCGGGCCCCGCGCCTGCCGTGGCCCGCGCGTTGAGCGGCAGCATGGCGGTGAGGAGATGCAGGTCATGCCGCAGATGCACCTTGTGCAGTTGCGGCGCGCCCCGCGCGTTGGGCGGCCGGAAATCGGTGTCGACTAGCGCCGGATTAAATCCCGGCGTCTGCAACAACACCACGCCACGGGCGGTGCGCAGGCGCAGGAATAAATCGCGCGGCGCGTCCGCTGGCAGCTTGAGGTAGGCCTCCTGGCGCAGCGCATCGCTTTGGGCTGGATGCGTCTGCAGCAGGGCCGACACGGTGTCGAGCTTGCGCAGCACCGACTCGCGGTCTTCCTGCATCATGCGCGCGCTCAGCCCCCAGTACACCCAACTGCTCGCCGCCAGCAGAATGAGCGTCAGGGTGAGAGCGAAGGCCGCGGCCATGCGCGCCGCGAGCGAGCGCGGCGGCAGGCCGTACTGGCGCAGCCGACGCCAGGCCAGGCCGAGGTGCAGCCGTGCAAACAAGGCGTCGAGCGCCGCGAACCGCAGCGCCTGGCGGGAGCGGGCTGCGGCATGCTTTCCGGCCTGTTCGCCGTGCGCAGGGGTCGGCCGCGCAGCGCCGTCATCACCACCGGCGCCGTGCGGCGCAGGCTGGGTGAGTGAGGCGGCCTCGCGCAGTTCACCCGACCGCAGCTCACCCTGCATCACGCGCCTCCAGCACATAGCCCACGCCGCGCACGGTGTGCAGCAGCGGCGCTGCGAACGGCTCGTCGAGTTTGCCGCGCAGACGGCGGATGTGCACGTCCACCACATTGGTGTCGCTGTCAAAGTTCATGTCCCACACCTGCTCGGCAATCAGGGTGCGCGAAAGCACTTCGCCCGCACGCCGCGCCAGCAAGGCCAGCAAGGCGAACTCCTTGGGCGTGAGCGCCAGCCGCTGCCCGCCGCGCTCGGCGCGCTGGCGCTGCAGGTCGATGCGCAGATCGGCCACGTCCACCCTCTCGGGCAGGCGCGCCGGGCCGCGCCGCAGCACGCTGCGCACCCGCGCCAGCAACTCCGAAAACGCAAAGGGCTTGACCAGGTAATCGTCCGCGCCCAGCTCCAGGCCGCGCACCCGGTCGGCCACGCCGTCGCGCGCGGTGAGCATGAGCACCGGGGTGGTCTGCCGCGCCCGAAGCTCGCGCAGCACGCTCCAGCCGTCGCGCCCGGGCAGCATGGCGTCGAGCACGACAAGGTCATACGGCTGGGTCAGCGCCAGATGCAGGCCGTCGGTGCCGTCGGCCGCCACGTCCACCACAAAACCGTTCTCGCCCAGGCCGCGCTTGAGGTAGGCCGCGGTCTTGGCTTCGTCTTCAACAATCAGAATGCGCATGGCGCGATTGTCAACCCGTCAGGGGCCTTGGCGCGTATCCGTCTGCAACATGACGGAATCGTCAGATGGCAACGGCCTCTGCGCCCATTGCCTGCCCAATGCGCTGCCAGTCTGCGGCGCTGAGGGCGCACAGGCCGAAGCGAAGTGGACACCCCCGGTTGCGCTTGCCAGCGGTGAAGTCCAGCGCAGGCAGCAGCGGAGCAATCGGCGTCTCATTCGCAGAGGCACGTCATTACAGTAAGCGCCGAGATGACAATATCGTCATCTCGGCGTCATGTTCGCGCCAGCCGCCGCAGCGCAGCATGCAGGCATGACAACCCTGCTTCGCGCGCCCGGTATGCGCAGCGCTCCGGTCAAGCCGCTGCTTGCCGCCATCCTTATGACCCTGCTCGCGGGCTGCGCCAGTGCGCCGCCGCCCAAGCCCGGCGTCACGCCGCAGGCCAGTGCGCAGGCGCTGGAGCAGCGTAGCCTGCGCGACCCCGGCTTGCAGCGTTTCATCACCCTGCAGATGGGCGCGCCGCAGCCCGCTGACCTGCCCTGGACGCTGCGGCGCCTGAGCCTGGCGGCGCTGTACTTTCACCCCGCGCTGCGGGTGGACCAGGCCGGGGTGCAACTGGCCGAGGCCGATTTGCAGATTGCGCGACAAACCCCCAACCCCAGCCTGAACCTTGGTCTGAAATACGGCAGCGCGGCGGCGCTGGCCGCTCCCAGTCCGTGGACCGTGGGCGCGGCCATCGGCCTGCTCCTGGTGTCGCACGCGCAGCGCCAGGCGCAGACGGCGCAGGCCGAGGCCGGGGTGCGCGCCGCGCGGCTGTTGCTGCACGGCGCGAGCTGGCAGGTGCGGGCGCGGGTGCAGCAGGCCTATGTGGCGTTGTGGGCAGCGCGACAGCAGGCGCGGCTGCAGCGGAAGGTGGTTGATGCCGCCCTCGACTTGCAGGGCCGCACCGCTATGCGTGCGCAAGCCGGCATGGACGCGCCGCTGGCCGCCGCGCTGGCGCAGGCTGCGGCGCAAACCGCTGCGCTGCAGCACAGCCGCGACCAGGGACAGGAGCGCACAGCCCACGCCGCGCTGGCCGCCGCCATTGGCGTGCCCGACGCTGCCTTGCGCGCCGTGCGCATTGACTTCTCCGCGCTGAACGCCACCCCGCCGCAGCCGAGCGCAGCGCGGCTGGCGCAACTGCGCAGCACGGCCCTGGCGCAGCGCGACGATGTGCGCGCCGCCTGGCAACGCGAGCAAGCCGCACAGGCCGCCCTGCAACTGGCGCAGGCCCAGCGTTTTGGCGGCCCGCCGAGCATCGCCCCCGGCGCCGAACGCGACCAGGGGGTGA
>JAFGXB010000089.1 GCA_016936875.1 Burkholderiaceae bacterium
AGGCAACTCGGGCAACGCCGCCAGGGCTTCGAGCAAATTCAACGTGCCGAACAAGTTAACGTCGTAAAACGCACGCGCATCGGCATGCCCCACAAAAGCCAGTGCAGCCAGATGCACAACATGCGTGGGCCGCACCTGCTCCACGGCCGCATGCACGGCCTGGGCATCGGTCAGCTCGCAGGCGATTTCTTCAGGGCACTGTGGTGAGCCTTGTACCAGGCCCACCACCTTTGCACCGTTTGCGCGCAGTGCAGCAGCAAGGTAATGCCCTGTGAAGCCGCGCAGGCCGGTGATGAGAACGGTGTGCTGCTTGATGGTCATGGGCGCAATTGGGCCAAGAGCGGATGCGGAACGTCCGCATAAGGGTTGACGACCGTGACACCGCGCCATGTGAAGCCTTGTTGTAAATCTTCACTCAGCAAAACGCGACAGTGGTGGTCTGCGGCGACCGTGAGGATGAGCGCATCCCAAATCTGCAGGCCATGGCCTGTGCACAAATCCATGGCGGCGATGAAAGCCGTGCCGGTGGAGTCTGCCACCTGAAAGGCATCGGCCCAGGCCAGCACGGCATCCCGCGCAAGCTCGGCAGGGCGTAACGCCTTGCCTCGCAGCACGCGAAACAATTCGCCCAGGCATTGCGCCGGAATGAGCACATCGCCCAGCGCCAAGTGCTCGATCAGTGCAAGGCTGGCATCGCGCTTTGCTGCGCTGCCCACACCTTCCGCGTAGGCAAGCACGTTCGTGTCTAGCGCAACGCGCAGATCAACGGGCATACAGCTCTTCGCGCGTCCAGTGAGGTAGATTTTGCGGTGTTTGCGTTTGCAAACGCTGCAAGAGAGCACGTCTCGCCACTAAATGGCCCTGCCCTGCCGAAACGGCACGCATGGTGGCGACGGATTTGCCGCGAGACAGAATGACAACCTGCTCGCCCTGGCTCACATCACGCAGGAGTGCGGAAAAATGCCGATTGGCCTCGCCAGCGGAAATGGTTTTCATGTGCGCCCCAATGAGTAGTGTTGAGCACTAATTGTAGTCGTACACATCCATAGCGATTGTTCAAAAAGACGCCCCTGCCGCATTTCTGCGCAAGTCCGCCTCCACCATCATGGCGCACAGTTGCTCAAGCGTGGTGGTCGGCTCCCAGCCAAGTTTGGCCTTGGCCTTGGCCGGATTGCCAATGAGCAAGTCAACCTCGGCTGGCCGGTAAAACTTCGGATTGATGGAGACGATGGTCTTGCCCGTGGCGGTATCGATGCCTCGCTCTTGCTCATTTTTACCCTGCCATTCAAGCGCGATGCCAGCGCCTTTGGCGGCCATGGACACGAAGTCGCGCACCGTCTCGGTACGGTTGGTGGCCAGCACGAAGGTGTCGGGCTCGTCGGCCTGCAGCATGCGCCACATGCCCTCCACGTAGTCTTTGGCGAAGCCCCAGTCGCGCTTGGCGTCGAGGTTGCCGAGTTCCAGCACGTCCAGTTTGCCGAGTTTGATCTTGGCCATACTGTCGGTGATTTTGCGGGTCACGAACTCGCGGCCACGCAGCGGGCTTTCGTGGTTGAACAAGATGCCGCTGCTGCCGAAGATGCCATAGCTCT
The DNA here is from genome assembly GCA_016936875.1 of Burkholderiaceae bacterium. GTDB lineage: Bacteria > Pseudomonadota > Gammaproteobacteria > Burkholderiales > Burkholderiaceae_C > Thiomonas. The sequence goes on from JAFGXB010000089.1 coordinate 1,593, forward strand.
CGCGGTAGTTCACCGTCATCCAGTGGGCATAAAGCTTGGCAACACCGTAAGGGCTGCGGGGATAGAACGGCGTGTCTTCCACCTGCGGAATGGCCTGTACCTTGCCGAACATTTCCGAGGTGCTGGCCTGGTAGAAGCGGATTTTGGGGTTGACGATGCGAATGGCCTCCAGCAAGTTCAGCGGCCCTATGCCGGTGATCTGCGCCGTGGTATGCGGCTGGTCGAAACTCACGCCGACAAAGCTCTGTGCGGCGAGGTTGTAGACCTCGGTGGCACCTGTGTTCTGCAGCAGGCGGATGGACGATCCAAGGTCCGTCAAGTCGTACTCGACCAAATGCAGGTTCGGATGCTTGGCGACACCGAGTTCCTCAATACGCCAGAAGTTGACCGAACTCGTACGGCGATAGGTCCCATAGACCGTGTAACCCTTGGACAGGAGCAATTCAGCGAGGTAGGCGCCGTCCTGGCCCGAGATACCCGTAATGATGGCAGTGTTTGCAGTGGACATAGTTGATGATCAGGAAAAAACAAGGGAATGAGTGGAAAGCTCGTCACGGTCGGTGTTGTCCGGCCCAGTGTTATCGGTGCGCGGACCATCGGCGCCTTTGAAGAGCGCTTCCAGCAACTGCTCGGCACTCTCTTTCCAGGTCAGCACCACCATGTTCCTCGAATCCGGAACGGAATGCCGCGCGCTTAGAGTCAGCCAATCTGTCACGGCAGACGCAATGGCGCCAGCGTCAGCACCCTTGAAGTACAGCGCGTGTGCGCCAGCGACTTCGCGGAAGACGGGAATGTCCCGGGCGATGATGGGGAGGCCATGTCTTGCCGCTTCCACCAAAGGCAGTCCATAGCCTTCGCCTTCACTAGCGGCAATGAGACACGCGCTGGCTGCATAAATCCGGTCCAGGTATGCGTCGCTGGCATCGGCGATCCACAACAACCGTCGGCCAGCCTCGGGGTGGAAACGCAGGCGTTGGCCGAGCTCTTCAACCATCCAGCCTTGCCTTCCGACGATGACCAGGTTGACGTCGATACCGCCCGCCCAAAGTTGCTCAAAGGCGGCCAAGGTCTGTCCATGGCCCTTGCGCGGTTCGACGGTACCCACCATTAGAAAGGTCGCCCGAGCCTTGAGTTGTGCGAGCACCTGTTCCGCGTCATCGGGCATTCCCTGCGTGGGTGCCGTGTTCTCCACGTCACAGCCCAGATGGAACCAGCCGATCTGCATAGGAACAGCGCGCGCGCCCCCACGCTCCTGCATCCAAGCCGCAAAGTCATCGGCCACGGCCTGAGAGATGCACAACGCACCGTTAGCTTCCGCCACGATGCCTAGCCAAGCGGTATGAGTCTCTGCCGCACCGCGCACAAAGTACTGGGGCATGCGCACTGGCAACAAATCGTAGACAACGAAGTAAGTGCGAATGCCCAGATTGCGCCACCGCCTGTAAAGCGGTGCCTGAACCAGTGGCACCCGGTGGTTCAGGTCCAGTGCCAGAAAGATATCGCCCTGGTGCGCTTCGACGACTTCATCCTCGAAGCCCTGCTGCGGCAGGCCGAGAAACTCCATGGTCCAGCGGCGGGCATAGCGATAGCCTTCCACGTTTGAGGAGGCGTAAACCGGCTCAATCCGAAGGCCCGGCGTTCGAGCGCGCAGCAGTTCCAGAAGCACCCGTCGCACGCTGCGTTGAATGCCGCTCCTCACGTCTTGCACAACGAGTTCCGAGATGTCAACCAGTAATTGACGCCCCAATGAACGCGGTCGGTTCTGCGCCAGACAGGCCGCCATGTCGAGCAGGTCGCTGTCAGTCATCGGGGCGGCTAAGTGCTGAATAGATGTGACCGCCCCGGAGGTCGTAGCGCCAGCCCTGCGGTACGCGGCCTCGATGGCGACGTGGTATTGCTCGGCACAGACACGTGGGTTATGCATGGTGACGATGCGCTCGCGGGCTCGTTTTCCCAAGGTGACCCTTTTCGTGGCATCCTGTTTCAGGACATCCAGTGCCTCGACGAGTTCCTCAATCTCGAAAGCGTCCGGCAGCTTCCATACTGCGTCGTCGGCCAAATCCGCCATCGACCCATGTGCGTTCACCACGGTCGCAACCCCGTAGTTCATGCAGTCCAGCACTGTGCCTGACGTTTCTCCTCGCGACATGGTGCGCAACTGCACC
>JAFGXB010000090.1 GCA_016936875.1 Burkholderiaceae bacterium
AAAAGCTTCTGCTCACCCTCACCGACGGCATGCCCTCGGATATCGATGTACCCGACGCTCGTTTGCTCGTCGCAGACGCCAGACAAGCCGTGAAAGAACTCGATCAGCAGGGCATCTTCGCCTACTGCATCAGTCTTGATCCGCAGGCGGATGCGTATGTGGGCGACATTTTTGGCCGTCACTACACGGTCATCGACCAGATCGACCGCCTGCCAGAACGGCTGACCCAGATGTTCATGGCACTGACCCGCTGAAGCGGGCCGGATGGCTGCTCACCGGGCGAAGCCAGAATGCTCAGTGCGCTGAACCGCCTACGACCGCAGTGCGAGGCCCGAGTGCCTCGAAATGCGCGGCCAGCAGCGCATTGCCATGTTGCAGGATGAATTGATGAAAACTCTCCGCCGCTGGTGACAACTGCCGGGTGGGTAGATGCGCCACCAACCACTGCCGCTGCAAAGGCAAACCTTCCACCCTGGGCGTACAAATCAATCCGCTGTGCAATTCCAGTCCGACGGTATGCAAACTCAGGAAACCCACACCCAGACCCGCCATCACGGCCTGCTTGATGGTTTCATTCGTGGGGAGTTCAAGTAGATTGGGTAAATGGATGCGATGCTGATGCAGATAAGCGTCGAAAGCCGCACGGGTGACGGAGCCCTGTTCCCGCACAATGAAGCTGAACTGCGCCAGCGCTTCCCGTGGCACGAGCGCAAACTTTTGCATCGGATGATCTGGCGCGGCGACAAAACCCAGGGAATAGTCTGCGAACGCCTGCGTCTGCGTCGTGTGCTGACGCGGCGAACGCGAAACGATCGCCAGATCAATTTCGCCGATCTCCAATTTGTGCAACAACTGCTCGCCACTGCCTTCGACCAAATGCACACTCATATGCGGATGGTCTTCCTGGAATCTGGACAGAAGCAAGGGGACGATGTATTTGGTCGTCCGTACCAGGCCAACCGTGAGATGTCCCGCCGCGACATCGCGGGCCGTACTGATTGCCCCCCTGGCCTCCAGCAGCGTCGAAAAAATCTTCTGGGCATAGACCAGAAAAAACTGACCGGTGGCCGTCAGACTCAGCGCCTTGCCATGCCCTCTGCGTTCAAACAGTGGAAGTCCGACCTGCGATTCCAGTTCTCGAATCTGGATGGATACGGCCTGGGGGGTCAGATCAAGCTCGCGCGCGACCTTGCCAAAATTCAGGTGCCGCGAAGCAACCAAAAAAGCGCGCAGTTGCCGCAGAGTGACATTCTTCAAAGTGATGTCCGAAGAACGCGCCTGAATCTCCATTGAGACCTCCTCTGCTTACGCGCCTGTATTCATCCTGTGTTCTGTCACTGTTTATACAGCAAGTCGCAGCAAGTCTTCAAGACCAGTCAGCCGGGTTTCGCACATCCACTTTGCTTTACCGCAGACATGCAATTCAATCGCCAGAAGCAACTGGCGCAGATGCCACGGAACTGCCTTGTCCCCCTTTGGGGGTCGCCTTGTCATCCACCAACTCGCGCAGGGTTTTGCCCGGCTTGAAATGCGGAATGCGCTTTTCGGGAACAGCCACCTGCTCACCGGAGCGCGGGTTGCGCCCGATGCGTGCCGGGCGATGGCTCACGCTGAAGCTGCCAAACCCGCGAATCTCCACCCGGTGCCCGTCGTCGAGCGCCTGCGCCAGCGCATCCAGAATGGTCTTGACGGACAGTTCTGCATCGCGATGTGCCAGTTGCGGGAACTGGGCGGCCAGCATTTCAACGAGATCGGAGCGTGTCATGGGGTGTGCAGGTAAAAACGGTGGTCAAGGCGTACAGCCAGGACCACCGCAGATTAGGACATCCATCAGACGCGTGCGGCCACAGGCAGCACGCGTCGCCGCGGATCAGGAGCCTTTGTCCATCTTGGCGCGCAACAGGGCGCCAAGATTGGTGGTTCCGGCTTCGCGGGTGTCGCCAGCCAGACGGTCCATGGCTTCTTGCTGCTCGGCGGCATCTTTCGCCTTGACCGACAACTGGATGTTGCGGGTCTTGCGGTCGATGCTGACGACCACGGCGGAAACCTGGTCGCCTTCCTTGAGCACGTTGCGGGCGTCTTCGACGCGCTCGCGCGAAATCTCGGAAGCACGCAGATAGCCTTCGATGTCGCTGCCCAGGTCGATGGTCGCGCCCTTGGGATCAACCGCCTTCACCGTGCCTTCGACAATCTTGCCCTTGTCATTCAGTGCGGCAAAGGACATGAAGGGATCGTCGAGCATCTGCTTGATGCCCAGCGAAATGCGCTCGCGCTCGATGTCGATAGCCAGCACCACGGCCTCGACGTCCTGGCCCTTCTTGTAGTTGCGCACTTCAGCCTCGCCCGTGTCGTTCCAGGACAGGTCGGACAGGTGGATGAGGCCATCGATGCCGCCAGGCAGACCGATGAACACGCCGAAGTCGGTGATCGACTTGACCGGGCCGGCAACCTTGTCGCCACGCTTGTGGTTGGCGGCGAATTCGTCCCAGGGGTTGGCGCGGCACTGCTTCATGCCCAGGCTGATGCGGCGACGGTCTTCGTCGATTTCCAGCACTTGCACTTCCACTTCGTCGCCCAGCTGAACCACTTTGCTCGGGGCCACGTTCTTGTTGGTCCAGTCCATTTCGGAGACGTGGACCAGGCCTTCGATGCCCGGCTCGATTTCGACAAACGCGCCGTACTCGGCGATGTTGGTGATCTTGCCAAACAGACGGGTGCTCGCGGGGTAGCGGCGTGCAACGCCGTGCCACGGGTCGTCGCCCATCTGCTTGAGGCCGAGGGACACGCGGCCCTTCTCGGCGTCGAACTTGAGCACTTTGGCCGTGATTTCCTGGCCGGGGGTGACCACTTCGCTGGGGTGGCGCACACGACGCCAGGCCAGATCGGTGATGTGCAGCAGGCCGTCGATACCACCGAGGTCAACGAATGCGCCGTAGTCGGTGATGTTCTTGACGACACCAGTGACCAGGGCACCTTCCTGCAGGTTTTCGAGCAGCTTGGCGCGTTCTTCGCCCTGGCTGGCTTCGACCACGGCGCGGCGCGACAGCACCACGTTATTGCGTTTGCGGTCGAGCTTGATGACCTTGAATTCCAGGGTCTTGTTCTCGTACGGCGTGGTGTCTTTCACCGGACGGGTGTCGAGCAGCGAGCCGGGCAGGAAGGCGCGAATGCCGTTGACCATGACGGTCAGGCCGCCCTTGACCTTGCCGGTCGTGGTGCCTTCGACGAACTCGCCGGTTTCCAGCGCCTTCTCCAGCGACAGCCAGGAGGCCAGGCGCTTGGCCTTGTCGCGCGACAGCACGGTGTCGCCGCGGCCGTTCTCCAAGGCGTCGATGGCAACGGAGACGAAATCGCCAACGTGCACGTCGGCTTCGCCCTGATCGTTGTGGAACTCTTCGATGGGGATGTAGGCGTCGGACTTCAGGCCGGCGTTGACCACGACAAAGTTCTGATCGACGGCGACGACTTCGGCGGTGATGACTTCGCCGGTGCGCATGTCGCGCGATTGCAGGGATTCTTCAAACAGTGCGGCAAACGAATCGTTGACGGCAGCACTTGGGGAGGCAGTGGACATGGGGTAAAGACTTTCAAACCACGAAGACCGTGGGGTTGGGAGTGAAAAACTGAAGCCGCGGGCGCGGGTTCAGGCAGTTTGACGCCAGAACTCCAGAACCGCGTCCACCGTTTGCGCAAGGCTCAGGTTGGTGCTGTCCAGCAGTTTGGCGCCGGGTGCGGGTTTGAGTGCGGCGACGGCGCGCTGTGTATCGCGCGCGTCTCTGCCCTCAAGGTCCGCAAAAACGTCGGCAAGTATAGCGGGAATTCCTTGCGAAATCAATTGCTTATACCGCCGCTGCGCGCGACTGTGGGCGCTTGCGGTGAGAAAGACCTTGAGCGGGGCGTCGGGGAAGATCACGGTGCCCATATCGCGCCCGTCCGCCACCAGCCCTGGTGCGCGGCGAAGCTGGCGCTGCAGCGCCACCAGCGCTTCGCGCACGGGGGGCAGCGCGGCAATCGTCGAGGCGGCCTTGCCGACGTCTTCTGTACGCAGTTCCACGGGCAGCACGACGGTGCTGCCCACCAGTACGGTTTCCTTGTCAAAGCGCACCGGCAGGCTGGCCGCCAGGGCGGCCAGGGCTTGCGCGTCGTTGAGCGGCACGCCGCGCCGCAGCGCCAGCAGCGCGGTGAGGCGGTAGAGCAGACCGGAATCGAGATTGGCAAAGCCCAGCCGCTCGGCCACGGCCGAGGCGATGCTGCCCTTGCCCGACGCGGTGGGGCCATCGATGGTGAGGACGGGCACGGGCCGCGCGAGATGGGCGAAGTCGGTGAAGTAGCCGGGATAGGTCTTGGCGACGCAGCCGGGATCGAGGATGCGAATGTAGGCATCTCCGAAGCTGGCGAGGGAAAAACACATCGCCATGCGGTGGTCGTCATAGGTGGCGATGGTGGCGCTGCGCCATTGCCCGGCAGGCAGGGGATGGATGCGCAGCCAGTCGGGGCCGGACGCGACCTGCGCGCCGAGCTTGGCCAGCTCAGTGGCCATGGCGTGGATGCGGTCGGTCTCTTTCACGCGCCAACTGCCGATGGAGGTCAGTGTGGTGGGCGCGTCGGCGAACAGCGCGGTCATCGCCAGGGTCATCGCGGCATCGGGAATGGCAAGGCAGTCGATGACGCCGCCGCGCAGCGCGGTCAGCCCCGGCTGCAGACCGCAGGTCTCGATGAAGTCTTCGCCCCAGCGCACGTTCGCGCCCAGGCGCTGCAGCACGCGGGCGAATTCCACATCGCCCTGGATACTGTCTTGCCCCACGCCCTCCACGCGCACCGGCTGGCCCTTACCGTGCAACTGCCCCAGCACGCCGGCGGCCAGGAAATAGGACGCTGACGAGGCGTCGCCCTCCACGGCAATTCGCCCCGGGCTCCGCAGACGACTGCCCGCCGGAATGACAAAGCGCTGCCAGCCCTGGCGTTGCACCTGCACGCCAAAACGCCGCAGCAGGTTGAGGGTGATCTCGACATAAGGCTTGGAAATCAGCTCGCCCTGCACCGTGATGGCCAGGTCTTGCTGCGCCACCTTCAGCGGCAGTGCCAGTAACAGGGCGGTGAGAAACTGGCTGGAAACATCGCCGCGCACGGTCACGTCGCCACTCAGTTGAAATTGACTGGCGCCGATGCGCAGTGGGGGATAACCGTCGTTGCCCGCATAGGCGACCTGGCAACCGAACTGGCGCAGCGCATCGACCAGATCGCCGATGGGCCGCTCATGCATGCGCGGCACACCGTGCAGGTGATAGTCGCCGCCCAGCAGCGCCAGCGCCGCGGTGAGCGGACGGATCGCTGTGCCCGCGTTGCCCATGAACAGATCGGCTTGCGCCGCGGCGAAGCGCCCCGCCCCGCCCTGCACGCGCGCCGTCGTTCCTTGCCGCTGCACGGCAATGCCCAGCGCCTGCAGCGCGGCAAGCATGACGCGGGTGTCGTCGGAATCGAGCAGGCCGGCGATCTCGGTCTGCCCTTCAGCCAGGGCCGCCAGCAGCAGCACCCGGTTGGAAATGCTTTTGGATCCGGGCAACTGCACCCGGCCTCCAGCGCCGATGAGCGGCGGCAGGTCGAGCACTTCAGGCGTCATCTTCGGCGGAGGTCGGAGCGTCCCAGCCCTGGCGCACCTGGCTGGCGCGACGGATCAGGGCTTCCACCGCGGTCCAGTTGTCTTGCCGCATCTGCGCTTCAAAACCGGCAAGCGCTTGTTTGTAAATCTGCAACTGGCGCAGCACCTCGTCGCGGTTGGCCTGCAGAATGTCGCGCCACATATGCGGGTCACCGCCGGCGATGCGGCTGAAGTCTCGAAAGCCCGGCCCGGCCAATTGCAGAAAGGCGCTGCCCTGCGCCTGGCTGCTCAGGGCGTACACATAGCTGAACGCCAACAGATGCGGCAGGTGGCTGACCGCGGCAAATGCGGCGTCATGCTCTTCTGGCGACATGACGGAAACCACGCCGCCAATCGACTCCCACGCCTGAGTGGCAATGTCCACCAGGCTGTCGGTGTTGGACGCAAGGGGGGTGAGGACCACGCGCTTGCCATCGAACAAACCGGCTTCGGCGTGCAGCACACCGCTTTTTTCCTTGCCCGCTATGGGGTGGCAAGGGACGAACAGGCTTTGACGCCCGCCAAGCTGCGCCTGCACCGCAGCGACCACATTGCCCTTGGTGCTGCCCACGTCCATCAGCAGGGCATGCGGCTCCAGGCCGTGGCGCAACTGCTTGAGCAGATCGCCGGTGGATACCACGGGAACGGCGAGCAGCACCAGATCGGCACCGTGCACGGCGCGCAAGGCGGAGTCAGCCTCTTCGTCGATGATGCCGCGTTCCAGCGCGGTGCGTGTGGTGGTGGGCGACTTGCTATAGCCCACGATGTGGCGCGCCAGCTTGGCGCGCC
>JAFGXB010000091.1 GCA_016936875.1 Burkholderiaceae bacterium
AGTTCCCCCGCAGACGGGAGGGGCCGTCTTGCTTCCTCTCCACTTGTGGGGTGGGTCGGGGTGGGGAGGCGTTCAGTACGTCAACGTGCCGGATCAATAACCCAGCGCCCCGGCGTGTTTCTCAATAACGCTTACCGCTGCGCCACATCGACGAGGCGGTGGTTGTCCCGGGTGCGCACGCTGTAGCGCAATTCCTTGTTGCGGTTGGCGCGCTGGCGTTCTGCCACCGTGGTCGGTTTTCGCACGATGACTCGCCGTTTGGCCTGCGGCTTGCGCACTGCCACAACCCGGCGTTCTTCCGCCTTGCGCTCCGCGACAAAAATGCGCGGGGTGTGGGTGACGTAGATGGTGACGAACTGGCCCTTGCGGAAAATGCCGCGTTCGGTCGTGCGGTTCCACTGCGCCACCTGCAGTGGGCTCAGGTGATAGCGGTGCGCCACGCCCTGCACGGAATCGCCATACTTGCCTACGCGCAGCACCATGCGGCGGCCCGGCGGCGCTTCGGGGGCCAGTGCCAGCACCGCGTTTTCCGCCACGGCGGCGCTCACATTTTTGTTGCTGCCGTGATCTGCCTTGGGAATGAGCACGGTGGAGCCCGCGCGGATGAGCTGGCGCGCCGGGATGTCGTTGGTATCGCGCAGCACGGCTTCGTTGACGCCCAGATTGCGGGCGAGTTGCACGGGGGAGACCGTGGCCTTGACGGAGTAGGCCGTCCACGTGGACAGCGCGCCGTTATAGGCCTGCAGCGCCTGCGCGAAATGCGTGGCGTTGTCATACGGCAGCAGGATGCGCGGGTTGGTGGCGCCCAGAATGACCGGCTTGTTGAACGCGGGGTTCAGCGAACGGAATTCGTCGGTGGTCATGCCCGCGAGCTTGGCCGCCAGCGACACGTCGATGTCGCGGGTCACGGTCACGGCCTTGAAATAGGGATGATCGGGAATGTCGGGCAGGGTGATGCCGTACTTCTGCGGATCGGAGATGATGTCTTTCACCGCCTGCAGCTTGGGGTAGTAGTTGCGCGTTTCATTGGGCATGCGCAGGTCTTGATAATCGACCGGCAGGTTGTGCGCCTTGTTGTAGGCAATGGCGCGCTGCACGCTGCCTTCGCCCCAGTTGTAGGCGGCCAGGGCGATTTGCCAGTTGCCGAACATGTTGTAGAGGTTCTGCAGATAGTCGAGCGCGGCATTGGTGGAGGCCAGCACGCTGCGGCGGTCGTCCTGGAACATGTTCTGCTTCAGGTTGTAGTGCTTGCCGGTGGACGGAATGAACTGCCACATGCCCACGGCGTGGGCTACGGAGCGTGCGTCCGGGTTGTAGGCGCTTTCAATGAAAGGCAGCAGCGCCAGTTCGGTGGGCATGCCGCGTTTTTGCACTTCCTGCACGGTGTAGTAGAGGTATTTGCGGGCGCGTTCCGTCATGCGGGACACATAGTCGGGGCGGGCGACGTACCACTGCGCGGCCTGCTCCACCAGCGGGCTGTCCATTTCAGGAATGGCGAATCCGGCACGGATGCGTTGCCAGATGTCGTTGTATTGCGGGGTGATGTCTTTGGTGTCGTCCTGCAGCGCGGTTTGCTCCGTAGGGGTGACACTGCCGCTGGAGACGGTGACTGCGGTGAGCGGGGTGCCGGGGGGGGCGGCTTCAGCGGTGGGGGTTGGAGCGGAGGCGCTGCTGGGCGGGGCAACTGCTGCGGCGGTTTTTTCGGGGGGAGGAACGGTGGCGCATCCGGCGGCCATGGCGACCATTGCACCCAAAGCCCAAAATCGCAGTCGTCGTAGTTGCCGCATCAGTTCTTACCCCTTGAAATCATTTTTCCACTCCCGCAACCAGGCCAGCGCCTGCACTGCGTCTTTGGGCTTGTGGCCCCTGTGCTGTTCCAGCGCCTGCACAACGCCGGGTTGCGTGGTGCGCAGAAACGGATTGATCTGCTTCTCCAGGCCGATGCTGCTGGGCAGTGTGGGTTTGCCTTCGGCACGCAACGCCAGACACCGGGCCTGATGCGCCACGACCCGCGCATTCATGGGGTCTGCAGCACGGGCGAATTGTAGATTAGAGAGCGTGTACTCGTGGGCACAATTTACTGTTGTGTTTTCAGGGAGTTGCGACAGTTTGTTCAATGAGTCATGCATTTGCGCGGGGCTTCCTTCAAACAGACGGCCGCATCCGGCGGAAAACAGCGTGTCGCCGCAGAACAGCGCGGGCGGCGCATTCTGCCCTGCGGAAGTCACGACATAAGCAATGTGGCCGAGCGTGTGGCCAGGCACTGCAAGCACCGAGACATGCTGCGTCCAGCCCTGCGGCGTGAACGCATCGCCATCCTGCAGGGCCTGGGTGCGGCCAGGAATCTGCTCCGCAGCCGGTCCCCACACCGGCACCGGCTGGCCGGGCTGCCTGTCGTGCTGCCAACGGAGCAGATCGGCGATGCCGCCCACATGGTCGCTATGGTGGTGGGTGACTAGAATGCCGCGCAGTTCCAGTCCGCCCCGCTCCAGGGCCTCGATGACCGGCGCGGCATCGCCCGGATCGACCACCAACGTGCGCGGATCATCCGCTTCGGGCCGGATCAACCAGATGTAGTTATCCCGAAAGGCAGCAAGCGCTTCTGTATGCATGGCGACTCCGATTTGTGGCCCACAATGGGCCTGCAACACTGGCTGCAGACGCCCCCTGGCCGCTATGCACTGGCCTGGGAGCAGGCACAGATCGACCGCGTGGTGAACGACATTTTCGGCTATCACGCGCTGCAACTCGGCAACCCGGCTTTGCACGGACTGGCACACAACCGCATGCCGCACCGCTGGCTGGCGATTGACGGCGCCGAGCAGGCATCTCTCGACTTACCCGGCGTGCGCCCCGCCTGCCTGCTGCCCGCGCATTACGGCGGCGAGCCGGTGTATGCCGAGCCCGCGTTGGTGGACGCCGTGGGCGTGGCGGCAGACAGCGCCCAACACCCG
>JAFGXB010000092.1 GCA_016936875.1 Burkholderiaceae bacterium
CACTCCTCGGTGGCGACGGAATGTCTCTGTCCCGCGGCCCTCTTTTCCTTGCGCATCTCAATGGGCAGGGAGATGTGGTCGGAGTACTTGCCGATCAGGTCTTTGAGCGTCCAGACGCGCAGATATTTGTCGATCTTGTCCTCATGCGGCGTGTCCTCTGCGTCAGCGCGCAAATGCAGGATGACGTCGGTGCCGCGCGTGGCGCGCGCAATGGTTTCCACGGTGAATTCGCCCGTGCCCTCAGACACCCAGCGCACGCCCTCGCCCTCGGCCATACCGGCCTTGCGCGATTCCACAGTGATGCGCTCGGCCACCATGAAGCCGGAGTAGAAGCCCACGCCGAACTGGCCGATCAGTGCCGCGTCGGGCTTTTGCTTGTCGCCCAGTTTCTGCATGAATTCGCGCGTGCCCGACTTGGCGATGGTGCCGAGATGCTCGACCGCCTCTTCCAGGCTCAGCCCGATGCCGTTGTCGCTGATGGTCAGGGTGCGCTTGTCGGCGTCGATCGCAATGCGGATGCGCAGATCGGCGTCGCCCTCCATCAGCGCGGCATCGTCAATGGCCTGGAAGCGCAGCTTGTCGCAGGCGTCTGACGCATTGGAGACGAGTTCGCGCAGAAAAATATCGCGGTTGGAATACAGCGAGTGCGTGACGAGATGCAATAACTGGCGCACTTCGGCCTGGAAGGCGTGGGTGTGCGCGGCGGCGGAGGCTTTGGTGGTTTGTTCTGTGCTCATGGTGCGTGTGAGAAACGGTGAGAAAAAAACCTGCGCTGGCACATACGGCCAAACGCGCAAAAATCAAGTCCCAGTCACCGCAGCGGACGGAATGCCCGCCGCGCTCAGCACCCCCGCCAAGCGCGGCAAGGCGCGCAGGGCGTTGGCCGTGGTCTGCTTTGCTGTCTGTTGCAGCGACCAGCCGCGCAGCGCCGCCATGGTGTGCGCAATGCGCGGCAACTGCTCTGGGGAATTGGGCGCAGGCGGCGCGTCAAGCGGCGCGCCGCGTGGGCGGTAGAGCCAGACCGGCGGAATATCGGGCGCGTCGGTTTCGAGCACTGGCACGGTGTCGGGAATGTCTGCCAGCAGTCGGCGGATATTGAGCGCGCGCTCAAAAGTCATCGCCCCGCCAAAACCCAAGGCAAAACCCAGATCCATGAAGCCCTGCGCCTGCTGCATGCTGCCGTTGAAGGCATGGGCGATACCTGCGGGCCGCCCGGCGGAAAACCCGGAGCGGCGCAATCCGGCGAGCAAGCTGTCTTGTGATTTGCGCACATGCAGGATCACCGGCAGGGCAAAGTCTCGGGCGATACGCAACTGCGCCATGTAAAAGCGCTGTTGTTTGTCGCGGTCCAGCGCGGGGACAAAAAAATCCAGCCCAATCTCCCCGATTCCGACGAACAGCGGGTCGGGCAGCGCCTGCTCGACCGTCTGGCGCAAGGCCTCCAGATCAGACTCCTGCGCCCGATCGACGTAGAGCGGATGAATGCCCAGCGCATACCCCCAGCCGCACTGGCGGGCCAGGGCTTGCACCGTGGCGAAATTGCCGCGCTCCACTGCCGGCATCACCCCGCTGATCACCCCGGCCAGCCGCGCGCGGGCGACCACGCCGGTCGCGCCCCCGTCAAACTCGGCCGCGTCGAGATGGGCGTGGGTATCGATCCAGACTGGGTGAGAACACATGCAAGCCGCCTCCAAACGCGTTCAAAAATCGCACACAACGTAAAAATTCACAGATTCGGTCAAAACGCGGGGGCAAGCCATGCCAGGAGACATGAAAAACCTGGAAAATCCAGAGCTTGTACCGGTTGTTTGACAGAGCCGATTCAGTCCGGACATGGCCTGAGATGCCATCCACACGCCAAAGCCGCCTATGCAACGCCGCCATTTTCTGCAATCCCTCGCCCAAAGTCGTCTGTTCGCCAATCCCCTGGGGCGCCGAAGCCTGCTTGGCCTCGGTCTCCTCGGGGCTGGCGCGGGCAAGGCCATGGCACAGACCGCAGCCTGCAACTGCGGGCAATGTCCCGACTGCCTGCAGGGTGCTGCAAACCCCGCGCAGATGCCTGCTGTTGCTTTTTACTACGGCGCGCGCCTCCCGGTGGACGACCTGCGCGCGTTCGACTGGGTGGTGCTGGAGCCACAGCATGCGCTGGTGCAGGACGCCCGCATCGTCTCCACCCTGGGGCCAGACACCCTGGCGCTGGCTTATGTCTCGGTGGGCGAAGTCACCCCCGAGCGTCCGTATTACGCCGACATGCCCAAGTCCTGGCTGCCCACATCAAACGCCGCCTGGGGCTCGCGCGTGGTCGACCAGACGGCCGATGGCTGGCCGGTGTTCCTACGCGAACGCCTCATCAAACCGCTGTGGGACGCCGGTTTTCGCGCCTTTTTTCTCGACACCCTCGACTCCTATCAACTGCTGGCCAAAACGTCGGCGGCCCGGCAGCAACAGGCGCAGGCGCTCGCGGAAACCCTGCGCGGCCTGGTTGCGGCGTTTCCCGGCATCCGGCTGCTGCTCAACCGCGGCTTCGAACTGGTGGACGCCACCCTGGCGCCAAGCATTCTTGCCGTGTCGGCTGAATCGTTGTATCGCGGCTGGAATCAGGGGGAAAGCCGTTTTGTCGCGGTCAGCCCGGCAGACCGCGACTGGCTGCTCGCCCGGTTTGGCGACATGCGCAACACATTCAAGCTGCCCTGCATCGCCATCGACTACTGCGCCCCGCAAGACCGCGCCCTGGCGCGGCAGACTGCGCAGAAAATCGCCGCGCAAGGCCTGATCCCCTGGGTTGCCGACCCCTTGCTGGAAGGGCTCGGCGTGGGCGCAGTGGAACTCGTGCCGCGCCGCGTGCTACTGCTGCACTCCTGCGAACAGGGTGACAGCCCCGAACTGCAGGCGCAAAGCGCGCATCTGTATGGTGCCATGCCGCTCGAATATCTCGGGCTGGTTCCCGAATACCGCTATGTGGGCGCGCCCGCCATCACCGAGCCGCTGGCTGGGCGCTACGCCGCAGTCGTGCTCTACCCAGACGACGGCAAGGTGCCGGGCGACATCCGTACCCTGCTGCTCCGGGCAAAACACGAAGGCGTGCCCGTGGCCGTGCTGGGTTATACCGACTTCAATGTGCTGGCCGAGCTGGGTGCGCAGGTGGGCGACGCCCAGCTCGCCGCGCCAATCAAGGTGCAACGGCAACCCGGCACACCCAACGGCGAAATCATCCCGCTCATCAACCCGCAAAACACCGTCAGTCTGGCCGCGGGAAAAGACGCCCAAGTGTGGCTGCATGCGAGCGGCGCCAATGGACAGACCATGGACGGCGCCGCCATCACCCCCTGGGGCGGCTATGCGCTCGGCCCCTTCGGCGTGTTCAACCTGCCAGGCAACACCGGCACGCGCTGGTCTGTTGAGCCCGTCGAGTTTTTCCGCGCCGCGCTGCGGGTCGGCAGTGACCCCATGCCCGACATCACCACCCGCACCGGACGGCGGGCCTTTTTTGTGCACTTTGACGGCGATGGCTGGCCCAACGCCTGCGACCAACCCGGCTCGCCGCTGGCTTGCGAGGTGCTGGTGAGCCAGTTCCTCGAAAAATACAAAGTCCCCACACTGGGTTCGGTCATCATCGGCGAAATCAGCCACGAAGGCCTGTACCCAAAACTGGCCGACACCTCGCAGAAATGGGCCAAGCGCATGTACGCCCTGCCCTGGGTCGAAGTGGGCAGCCATACCTGGTCGCATCCGTTCAACTGGGTGGAGGCGAGCAAGACACACAGCCTGGGCACGCCGAGCAAAGCGTATCCCTACGGCTTCTACCTGCCGCTGCCAAACTACACCTTCAGCACCAAGAGCAATGTCATCGAGGCGGCGCAGTTCATCGATGACAAGCTTTGCCCGCCGGGCAAGAAATGCAACATGATTCTCTGGCCCGGAGACTGCAACCCGCCAGACGAAGCAGTGGCCATGGCTTACGAATTCGGCCTGGGCAATATCAACGGTGGCGGCGCGCCAATCAACAAGACACGGCCTACGCTGTCCGACGTCTGGCCCATGGGCCTCCCCAAGGGGAAATATTTTCAGGTCTACGCCCCCTGCTCCAACGAGGAGGTTCTCACCAACAATTGGACGGGCCCGTTCTTCGGCTTTGAACGCATCATTGAGAGCTATCAGATGACTGATACGCCGCGTCGCCTCAAGCCGATCGACATTTACTACCACCCCTACATCGTCACCAAGGCGGCAGGAGCGAAAAGCCTGCATACGGTGTATCAGTGGGTGCTCAAGCAGCCGACGCACGCCATCTTCGGCCACCAATATTTTCGCAGCGTGAACGACTGGCGACAGGCCACCGTGGCGCGCCTGCTTGCGGGCGGCTGGCGGCTGCGCAGCGGCGCGGAGCTGCGCCAGTGGACCCAGCCCGCCACCGCGGCCACGCCGCAACTCGCGCAGTGCCAGAACATTGCCGGCTGGAACGAGCATGGGCAGCAGCGCTATCTGCATGCCGTCGCCGGGCAGGCCATTTTGCAGGTCGGCGCGGCGGACAAGCCCTTGCCACGCCTGATTGAGGCCAACGCCGACATCACCCGCTGGGCCGTGCAGGCGAACGGCAGTGTGCAACTCAGCCTGCGGGGCCACCTGCCGGTTGAAGCGGTGCTCCATCTGCCCACCGGCTGGGCCGCGCAGGGGGCGAAGGTGGAGAACACGCCTGCCGGTGTGCGCGTGAGTAGCAGCGGCACCACAGTCGATCTCATCCTGAAGCGGGCCTGACCGACAATTGGCGCTGATGCTGGAAAAACCCCGCCCCGCCCGACGCGACCCGCTGCACATCTCCCCGGATGATCCGCAGCGCAGCCGCCTGTTTCCGCGCGGCGTCCTGTTCGGCCTCGGCGTGTTGTGCGCAGGCACCCTGGCACTGGTCTATCCGGGGCAAAACCTGATGCGCCTGCTGGCCACCAGCACCGACAACGGCCTGGCAATCGATTACCTGCGCCACCTCGTCGATATGCGCGGCGGCGACGTGAATCTGCGCCTGATGCTGGCGCAACGCTATGTGCACATCGGCAAATCGCAAGCAGCGCTCGACGCCCTCGGCACACTGCAAACACCGCAAGCCAACGCCCTGCGCCTGCAAATCTGGAAAACCCGCTGGTTCGACGCCCGCGCCCTGGGCCATCCGGCCGATGCGGCGCAGGCACGCCAGGCCCTCTCCACCCTGTTGCAACACAGCAAGCCGGACAGTTTCACCGCATGGCGCGACACCCTCGTATTGCTGCAAGGCCTGGATGAGCCGCAAGCCGTGCAGCGGCTCAGCGGCATGGTCACGCAATTCCTGCCGCTGTCCGCCGCGGCCGCGCAGCAGGCGGCGCAATTGCTCGTCGGCGTGCAGGCGAATGCGCTTGCCGCGCGCATCCTGTTTGACACGGCGAAAACCCAGGTCACGGACGCCGAGCGCCAGCGCCTCATCCAGTCGGGGGCAACGGCCCTGCTCGCCTCGGGCCAACCGGCGCTGGCTTACAGGCAAACCGCTGCGGCGCTGGGCGCGCACCCGGTGCAGCCCGCAATGGCCTGGTTCATGGTGAAGCTCGCCTTGGGCGCCAACCAGCCGGTCGATGCCGGGCGCTGGCTACGGCAGGCGGTCCGGCTCGATCTTCCGGCAGACCAGCTCGGCAAAGCGCTCACGCCAGCGCAGCGCGAGCTGGGTTGGCAGGTGCTGCTGGCGGGCGGCGATCTGCGCGGGGCCATTCACATCGCCGACGCCGCACTCACTGCCGAGCCCGGAAACAGAGCCTGGGCAGAACGCCGCGCCCAGGTGCTCGAATGGAGCGGCCAGCCCGACGCCGCCATGCAGCAATGGATCGCCCTGCTGCGCGCCCAGTTCAGCCGCCACGCGCTCGACGAACTGCATCGCCTGGCGCTGGCGCTGTATTCCAGCAGCGGCATGGATGCCTACTGGGAACAGCGCGCCGCGCACACCACGCTCACTGCGGACGAATGGGTGCAGTATGCCCAGGCGCTGGAGGTTCGCGGCCACCCGGAGCAGGCCGTGCGCATCCTGCGCCAGGCCGCCGTCAAGGAGCCCAAGGTGCTGTCGCCACTGGCCTGGCTGCTGGGCAATATGGGCGAGGTGGACGCCTCGCTGTCAACCTATGCCGAGGCGCTCAAGCGCGGCACGCTCGATCTGCGCGGCAGCATCGACTACGCCATCACCCTGCTGCAAAGCGGACAGTTCGAACAGGCACGGCACGTCCTGGAGGTCACCCAGCACCTGCCCGGCGACCTGAACTGTCCTCCCGACCGCCCAGGCGCGCCAATCCACAGGCCCCCCCCCACCGCCACGGGGCAGCCCTGCGGGGATATGGATCTGCTCGCCGCGCACCAAAGCCTGCTGGGCGACATCGCCTGGGATATGGGCGAAGCGCGCAACGCCGAAGCCGCCTACGGCAGCATCTGGGAAAGCGCCGCGCTGCGCGAGCGCATCAAGCCCTATCAGCTCCAGCGTTTCATCATCCTCACGCAAAAATCGCAGGGCGACACCGCCGCGCTGCGCCTGCTGCCGCAAGCCTGGGCCCGGGCGCCTTCGGAAGCGCTGGCCCAGCTCTGGCTGCAATCGCTGGTGCGCCAGCCCAGCCTGAAAGGCATCGAGGAATGGCAGCGCGTCGTGCTCGACAGTGAGGCGGGTGCTCCCCTGCGCCAGCAGCCCGAAATGTATGCCGCGCGCGCACAGGTGTGGCGCGCGCTGGGTCGCACCGATCTGGCCCTGGCCGATCTGCAGGAGGCGCTGCGGCTGTCTCCCAGCAATACCGACAACCAGATTGCCCTGCTGTGGATGCTGATCGACAGCAACCAGCCAGGCGCTCTGCGGCGAGACATGGCGCGCTACAGCCCCAGCCTCCAAGGACTCGAAGACGGCCTCGACGTCCTCAGCGCCGCCGCACAAACCCTGGGCGACACCGCCGCGGCACTCCGCTATAGCCAACAGATCTACCCGCGCAAAAAAACCGATGCGCTCTGGCTGCTGAACTATGGCGATCTGCTGGCGCAAGCTGGCGACGGCCGCCGCGCGCAAGCGGCCTACAACCAGTCCTGGGCGCTGCTGCAACGCCCCGCCCCAGCGGCTGTGGCAGGCAAGACCACCGACAACAGTCTGAACGAACTGCTCGCCCGGCTGCGCCTGAGCCACGACAGGCTGGACGGCGCGGGCCAGCAGGCCTTGCTCGGCCAGTTGCGCGACACGCTGCGCAGCGGCACCTTGAGCAGTCAGCAAACCCTGCAGGCCAACGCCGCCATCGCAGACTGGCTCCTGCGTCTGGACACCACGTCGGCGGCACGCTGGTGGCTGGCGCGGCGCGTGCTCACCCCTGCGGCCCGCCAGTCCATCGCACTGCAAATGGCCCTGCGCGATGGCAACCGCGACGCTGTCAACCACCTGCTGCAGCAAGGCGCCGCGCGTCACCTGTTGCCGCAGGACAAGCCAGAGGCCGAGCGCGTCGCCGGTCATCCCTTGCAGGCGCTGGCCACTGCCGAACAGGTGCTGGAAACCGCCGCCGAACGCGGCCAGGACAACCCGGCGCTGCAAGCCCTGGCACGCCAGACCGCCGAGCAGCAACTGGCGCTGGCGCATCGCGCCACGGTCACGCTGGAACATCGCCAGATCGACAACGTGGTACGCCAGGGGCCGGTGATGCGGCTGTCGCTGCAACTTGGCGGGGCATTGCGGCTGCAGGCGCAGGCCAGCCGCCAATCCATGCGGAGCAATAATGCAGCGGCCCTCACCGGCGTGCCCTCCACCTGGAGCGACGCGCAGATGGGCCTGCAATGGCAGGGCGAACACTCGCAGCTCAGTGGCGCACTCACGCACAACACCGCCGTGGGCACGCTCAATGGCTGGCGCATCGGCGGCGGCACACAACTTCCGGGCAACATCCGCGCGCAGGTCGAGGCGGAGCACAACGCCGTGGCCGACGAGTCCGGCCTGCTGCAACTCGCCGGTGGCCGCGACCGGCTGCAACTGCGGCTGTCGCGCGACTTCGGCCGCGTCTGGGCCAATGTGAGCACGGCGGTGATGACATATGACACCCGCCTCGGCAATCCGCTCGGGCATGGCGCGAGCACCCAGTTCGAGCTGGGTTTCTGGTTCCGCCGCAGCGAGCCCGATCTCAGCGTCAAGCTGCTGGGCTATTCCAACCGCTTCAGCGCCAACGCCGGGCCGCCTTTGCCCGCCTACGCCCCGCTGCTGCCGGGCGGCGTTGCGCCCAATGCGGCGCTGTTCATCCCCGCCGGGGACGATGTCTATGGCCTGGGTTTTGGCTTCAATATGGCGCACGGCGACACCTACACCCGCCGCTGGCTGCCCTACGCCGAGGTCGATGTGCTGCAATCGCGCAGATTGGGTTTGACCAACAACCTGAATCTGGGCATTCACGGCCCGGTGTTTGGGCCCGACGAACTGTCGCTGACTTACCAGCGCCAGCAAAACACCTCGGGCCTGAACCGCCAGTGGAGTGTGCAATACCGCCTGTGGTTCGGCCGCTGACCACGTTTTTTTCAACATGATGCAGGAGAGTTCCATGACCATTCCCTCCCCAACACGCCGTGCCACACTGGCGGCGCTCGGCATGGGTGCGCTGCTGCTGGCAGGCTGCGCCGTGACCGCGCTGCCGGGCCAGTCGCTCACCGTGCCTGCAGACGGCAAGTTCGCCGTGCTGCCGCTGTCCAATGCCACGGACGTGCCGCTGGTCGAACGCCGGGCGCAGGCCATCACCGTCTCTTTGCTGCAGCAAAAAGGCCTTCGCAACGTGGTGGTCTATCCGCAGAAGGCAGGCGACAACCCGCTGGAAGCAGAGCCCGCCGCAAGCCCCGCGCAAGCGCTGGCCTGGGCCAAGCAGCAAGGCGCGCGCTACGCGCTCTCAGGCACGGTGACCGAATGGCGCTACAAGACGGGGGTGGACAGCGAACCGGCCGTGGGCATCACCCTGCAGGTCACCGACGTGCCCACCGGCCAGGTGGTCTGGAGCGCCAGCGGCGGTCGTTCGGGATGGGGCTATCAGGCGCTGGCCGCGGTGGGACAGTCGCAGATCGAAGCCCTGCTGCGCGGCATCCGCGTCACGGCTGCAACTGAAAAACCCGCAGCAAAATCCTGAATCGCATCAACCGCCCACTAACCGCCGCATGAAACTTGACAAGCTCTCCACCCGCGTCACCCGCCGCATGCGCGGCGAATCCGCGCGCTGGCGCTGGCAGTGGCTGCGCTATTGGCGGCCGAACACCCAGTCCGGGCGGGTGGTGGCGCTGCTCGAAAGTGTGTTGCTGCCCGTGCTGGTGCTCTGGCTAGGCTGGGCGCTGCGGCCAGACGATCCGCTGGGAGCGCACGCCGGATTTCCCTGGGCCTGGTTCGGCCCCTGGCTGATCGCCGTGCGCTACGGCGCCGGATACGGCCTGTTCGGCGTGGCGTTTTACGCGGCGTTCTGGAAGTTCGGCCCCCAGTTGCTCACCCCCGTTCCTGCCGCAGCGTTTCCAGCCGAGTTTTTTCTCGGCGGCATGCTGATGACCCTGATTCTGGGCGAATTCGGCGCGGCATTCCGCAACCGGCAGGTGCTGCACCGTGAAGTCACCAAAGACCTGACCGCGCGGCTGGAGCGCACCAAGCGGCGGCTCTACGTCGTCAAGGAAGCCCTGTCCACCCTGGAGCAGGAACTCACCGACCGCCCCATGACCCTGCGCGACGCCTTGCTCGACCTGCGCCGCACCTTCACCTTTCAAGGCAACCGCCCGGCGCTGGCCTCCCCGACGCAAGCCCCCGGACTACCCGCGCCCGCCCCCCTACCCGACCCGCGCGCCTTTCTGCAATTACTCAGCCAGTCGTGTCGGCTGGTTGAAGCCGGCATTTTTGTCCGCGAGATCAGTCCCGAGGGCCTGCAATGGCGGCTCGCCGCCTCGCTGGGACAGACCCTGCCCGCGCTCGATCTGGAAGACGCCCTGATCAACCGCATCCTGGAAACGCATCAGTCGGTGCATATTGCCCAGGCCGTGTTGAACGAAGCAGAAAACAATCCCTGGGTTTTTGCCGCGCCGCTGCGGCTGGACACCTACGACGAAGTGGACGCCCTGCTCGCCGTGCACACCATGCCCTTCATGTCCTTCGAGGAAAACAATCTGCAGCGTCTGCAGGTGCTGTGCGCGTCGTATCTCGACTTCAGCCAGCTTGAACTCGTGGTCGAAGACGTGCGCTCCGCCTGGGTACAGGCCCCCATCAGTCTGCAGCAGGAATGGGCGCAGCTCAGCGATCTGGGGCAGAACTTCAAGCTGCGCAGCTACTGCGCAGTCTGGAGCGGACAGGGCCGTGTGAGCGACGACGCCCTGGCTGAATTCGCCGGGCTGCAGCCGGTGGAAAGCTCCACCTGGACGCTCAAAGGGCGCGGCGGCAAGCCCGCGCTGGTCGTGCTGCTGCCCTTGCTCAGCTCCGCCGGTCTGGCCAACTACCGCCGTGACATGGTGACCTTGCTCGGGCAAATCCTCGGCCGCAGCGGCGCACGCCCGGATCAGGCTTTCGACCTCGACTTTCTCGAAGTCTCGGGTGCTGCTGGCTTTCTGGAACTGCGCCGATTGCTGAGCAGCCCCGCCACCGCCAAGGCGACAAACGCGCCATGAACCCGCTGTTCTACAAGCTCGGCTCGCTCATCGTCCTGTTGGAGACCGTGGCGGCCTGGCTGCTTGTCAGTCGCAATGACCTGGACCTGCTGCTGTTCTGGCTGGTGCACGGCGCGGCGGCCGTGCTGGCCGGGCTTCTGCTCTGGACCCTGCTTCCCGCCGCATTGCGCAAACCGCGCCGCCTCTCCCTCAGCCTGCTGACCTTGCTGGCGCTGTTTTTCCCGCTGATTGGCGTGCTCGGCCTGCTGATCGCCGCGCGGCTGGCCCAATGGCTGCCAACGCGCCACAAGGCGACGGACCACCTGCGCGAAACGCCGCAACTGCAGGTGTTTGCCGTCTCGCATATCGACGATGACCTGCGGCGCGATCTGCCCGCAGGGCAGACCGCGCGCATCGCGCAAGACCAAAGCCAGCCGCAGGCACAGCGCATCCGCGCCGTGCTGGCGCTGCGCGAAATGTCGCCGCGCATGACACTGCCGGTGCTGCGCCGCCTGCTGTCCGACCCCGACGAAGAAATCCGCCTGCTCGCCTATGGCATCAGCAATACCTGGGAGCAGCGCCTGACCGACACCCTGCAGGACGCCCTGCGCGAAGTCGAGCTGGTGCGACATGCCACGCACGGCGGACCGGCGCTGGCCCGCGCGGCGCAGCGCGTCGCCGAACTGCAGATGGAATTCATCTACCAAGGACTGGCACAAGGCGATCTGCGCGACTTCGCCCTGCAGCAGGCGCTGCAATACTGCACCATCGCCCGCGAGGCGCTGCCGCAAGACACCGGCCTGCAATTGATGTTCCTGCGCCTCTCGCTCGCAGCCGGAAAAACACAAGATGCGCGCGACGTGCTGCAACGCCTGACGGCAGAAGGCGCCAGCCCCACGCTGTGGCGGCCCTACGCCGCCGAGCTGGAGTGGATCGAGCGGCGGTTCAACAGGATCTCCGCCGTCCTGCAGCCACTGGGCGTTCGTCAGGTGGCGCCGCGCCTGCGCCCGGTGGTGCGCGTGTGGCAAACGCTCGCCCCTCACCCTGCCCCCTTGCGCCCAGCCCCCCTCGACATTGGCGACGAACCGGCCGCAGGCCGCCCTGGCAGCACGCGGCCAGAGCCCGCCACCGTGCCCATCCCACCCGTCCTGGGTGACGCCGATCGGCTGCTGCTGAATTGAAGCCCCGATGACCCAACCCGACTTCTCCGACACCCAGCCACAGACTCACAACGCCGAGGCAGACATTGACGTCATGCTGCTGCTCGAAGGCACTTACCCCTATGTTTCCGGCGGGGTGTCGAGCTGGGTGCATCAGATCATCAGTGGCTTTCCGCAGTTGCGCTTTCATCTGGTCTTCCTCGGCTCGCGCGAGGACGATTACGGCAAGCCCCGCTACCAGATGCCGCCCAACGTGGTCGGCCTCACCCATCACTA
>JAFGXB010000002.1 GCA_016936875.1 Burkholderiaceae bacterium
CAGCGCATGAGCTCGCTGCGGCGCACATTGCCCGGGAGATCGGCTTCACGCAGGTGAGCACCTCGCACCAGACCAGTCCGTTGATCAAGTTTGTCTCGCGCGGAGACACCACGGTGGTCGATGCCTATCTCTCGCCCATTCTGCAGCGCTATGTCGCGCAGGTGGCCGCCGAGATGCCGGGGGTGCCGCTGTTGTTCATGCAGTCAAGCGGCGGGTTGACGCAGGCGCATGCAGACGGTCAGCCCGGCGTTGCCTTGCACGGCAAGGACGCCATTCTGTCGGGGCCGGCGGGCGGCATTGTGGGGATGGCGCGCACCGCGGAGCAGGCGGGGCATGGCAAGGTCATTGGTTTCGATATGGGTGGCACGTCCACCGACGTGTCGCATTTCGCGGGCAGCTTCGAGCGCGTTTTCGATACTGAGGTGGCCGGTGTGCGGGTGCGCGCGCCCATGCTGCACATTCACACCGTGGCGGCGGGCGGCAGTTCCATACTGCATTTCGACGGCGCGCGGCTGCGTGTGGGGCCGGATTCCGCGGGCGCCAATCCCGGTCCGGCCAGCTATCGTCGCGGCGGGCCGTTGACGATCACCGATGCGAATGTGCTGTTGGGGCGCATTCGCCCCGAGCACTTTCCGTCCGTATTCGGGCCCCGTGCCGATCAGCCGCTGGATGCCGATGGGGTGCGTGAACGCTTCACCGCGCTGGCCGCGCGCATCGCCCGCGACACCGGCCTGCCGCAAACCCCGGAGGACGTGGCCGAGGGCTATCTCACGATTGCGGTGCAGGCCATGGCCGGGGCGATCAAGCGCATATCGCTGGCGCGCGGCTACGACGTGGAGCGCTACACCCTGCAATGCTTTGGCGGCGCTGGTGCGCAGCATGCCTGCAGCGTGGCTGATGCGCTGGGTATGAAGCGGGTTTTCATCCATCGCTTTGCCGGCGTGCTTTCCGCTTACGGCATGGGCCTGGCCGAGCAGACCGCCATGCAGCAGCGCAGCGTGGAGGCGCCGCTGGACGCCGCGCTGCTTCCCCGGCTGCACGCCTTGCGCGACGAGCTGGCGGCCTTGGCAACGCAGGAACTGCGGGCGCAGGACGTCGCAGCAGACGCCATCCGCCTGGATGTCCGCTTGCTGCTGCGCTATGCAGGCAGCGATGCGGCCTTGCCGGTGCCACTGGACGCCGTGCCCGCAATGCGTGCCGCCTTCGAGCAAGCCTATCTGCAGCGCTATGCCCACCACATGCCCGAGCGCGGTTTGGTGGCGGAGGCGTTGACGGTGGAGGCTGCTGGCGGTGGAGAGCCTGTCCAGGCCGAATCGCAGCAGGCGCAGACGGCGGGAGAGATGCCGCGATACGCCAGTCTGGCTGTGTTCATCGCCGGAGGCTGGCACAGCGCCGCCCTGGTGCGACGGGCTGACTGCCTGCCCGGCCAGCACCTGGACGGCCCGGCCATCCTCGCCGAGACCAATACCACCATCCTGATCGAGCCCGGCTGGCGCGCACGCATCACGGCGGCGGGTCATGTGGAATTGGAGCGGAGCGCCGCACAGGCCCGCGCGCGGGACGACGACACCACAGTCAACCCGGTGCGGCTGGAGCTGTTCAACAACCAGTTCATGCACATTGCCGAGCAGATGGGTGTGCAGTTGCAGAACACGGCAGTCTCGGTGAATATCAAGGAGCGGCTGGACTTTTCCTGCGCCCTGTTCGACCCGCAGGGCCACCTCATCGCCAATGCGCCGCATGTGCCCGTGCATCTCGGGTCGATGGGCGAGAGCATCCAGACCGTCATCCGGGAGAACCGCCGCGCCATGCGCCCCGGCGATGTGTTCATGCTCAACGACCCGTACCACGGCGGCACCCATCTGCCCGATGTCACCGTGGTGACGCCGGTGTTCGATGCCATCGGGGCGGAGGTGCTGTTCTATGTCGGCTCGCGCGGCCACCACGCCGACATCGGCGGCATCACGCCGGGTTCCATGCCGCCGTTCTCACGCCGCATCGAGGAAGAGGGCGTGGTGATCGACAACTTCAAGCTGGTGCAAGCCGGCCGGCTGCGCGAAACCGAGGTGCTGGCCCTGCTGGAAAGCGGCCCCTGGCCCGCGCGCAACCCGCAGCAAAACCTGGCCGACCTCAAGGCGCAGATCGCGGCGAACCAGACCGGTGCGCATGCGCTGCGTCACCTTGTGGCCGACTACGGCCTGCGCGTGGTGCGGGCCTATATGCAGCATGTGCAGGACAACGCCGAGGCGGCGGTGCGCCGGGTGATCGGCGCCCTGCACGACGGCACCTTCCGCCTCGAACTCGACACCGGGGCGCGCATCTGCGTGGACATCCGCGTGGACCGGGCCGCGCGCAGCGCCACCATCGACTTCACCGGCACCTCGCCGCAGCAGCCCGACAACCTCAACGCGCCCAAGGCCGTGACGGTGGCTGCGGTGCTATATGTCTTTCGCTGCCTGGTGGACGACGACATTCCGCTCAACGCCGGTTGCCTCAAGCCTCTGCAGCTCATCGTGCCCGAAGGCTCCATGCTGGCGCCGCGCCCGCCCGCCGCCGTGGTGGCCGGCAATGTGGAGGTCAGCATGTGCGTGACCAATGCGCTGTTCGGCGCGCTCGGCGTGCAGGCCGCCAGCCAGTGCACCATGAACAATTTCACCTTCGGCAACGCGCGGCACCAGTATTACGAGACCATCGCCGGGGGCGCGGGTGCGGGCGGCGTGTTTGATGCGCAAGGGCAGCAAGTCGGCGGCTTCGACGGCGCGTCCGTCGTGCAGACCCACATGACCAACTCCCGTCTCACAGACCCCGAAGTGCTGGAGTGGCGCTATCCCGTGCGGCTGGAGTGCTTTGCCATTCGCACAGACTCGGGCGGTGCAGGGCGCTGGCGCGGCGGCAACGGTGGCGTGCGCCGCATCCGTTTCCTGGAGCCGATGACCGCGGGCATCCTGTCCAACGGACGGCGTGTTCCTGCATTTGGGCTGCGGGGCGGCGCGCCGGGAGCCGTGGGCATCAACCGCGTGGAACGCGCCGACGGCAGTCTGGACATCCTGCCCGCTTCGGCCAGCGTGGACATGCAGGCAGGCGATGTGTTTGTCATCGAAACCCCCGGCGGCGGCGGATATGGTTGAGCATGCCGCATTTCAACTAGCCAAGGACGGTTCTCTTGCCCTCTGCCGACACCCCCGTGCTCACCCTGACGCTCAACCCCTGTGTGGACGTGAGCTATGACATCAACCGCCTGATTGAAGACCAGAAAGTTCACGCTAACGCCAACCGGCTCGACCCCGGCGGCAACGGCATCAACGTGGCGCGGGCGCTCAAACGCTTGCGGATTCCCGCAACGGCCTGCACTGTGCTGGGCGGCGAAATTGGTGATCTGTTCACCCGCCTGGTGGCGGGGCAGATTGACAATCTGCTCAGCGTGCGCATTGACGGCGAAACGCGCATCAACGTCACCCTGCAGCAGCAACAGCCGCGTGCCCAGTTTGAAGTCAGCGGCATCGGCCCGCAGCTCGACTCTGCCACGCTGCAGCACATCACCGACACCCTGCTGCGCCTGACCGCACGCGGTTTTGCCGTGCTCACCGGCTCACGCATGCCCGGCGTGCCGACCGACTACTACGCAGACCTGTGCCGCAAGCTGCACGCCCAAGGCGCGCGCGTCGTGGTCGATGCCCAGGGCGAGATGCTGGAGCAGGCCATTGCCGCAAAGCCCTTTCTCATCAAACCCAACCGCTTTGAACTCGAACAACTCGTGCAGCGCACCTTGCCCGATGCGCCCGCCGTGGTGGCGGCCGCGCAGTCGATCTGCGCGCGCGGTGTGGAGTGGGTGTGTGTGTCGCTGGGCGGGGAGGGCGCGGTGCTGGTGAGCGCAACGCAGGTTGATGCGGGCACGGCGCCTTGGGTGCCCGTGGTGTCTACCGTAGGCGCGGGAGATTCGATGGTCGCCGGGTTGGTCAGCGGCTTCGTCCGCGGGGCTTCTGCGGCAGACACTTTGCGTCTGGCTCTGGCCTGCGGCAGTGCAACCGCGGCGCAGCCGGGTACCGAGCTGTTCGATCCGGCCGCGCTTCCCGCGCTGTTGGCGCAGACGCAGATCAGCGTCTGATGGCCCCCAGGGCCGGCTCACCGACCCGCCCCCCGTGGGGGTCAAGAAAACTTGGGGCGGCCCTGCGTTTTCTTGAGAAGCGGGCGGGGTTCTGCAAGTTAGCGTTTGATGGCGCGCCAGCCGATGTCGCGGCGGTATTGCATGCCGTCGAAATGAATCGTGTTGATGGCCTCGTAAGCGCGTTGTTGCGCAATGCGCGGCGAGTCGCCCAGGGCGGTGACGGCCAGCACCCGGCCACCGGATGTGCGCAGCACGCCCTGCGCGTCGAGCGTGGTGCCGGCGTGGAAGGTGATGCAGTCGGCGGTCCCGGGCGGGATGCCGCTGATCACGTCGCCCTTGCGCGGGTTTTCGGGGTAGCCGTGCGCGGCAATCACCACGCTTAAAGCGGTGCGGCGGTCCCACTCCAGTTCCACCTGGTCGAGCTGGCCGGCAATGGCTTTTTCGAACACCGCGGAGAGGTCGCTCTTGAGGCGGGCCATGATGGGCTGGGTTTCGGGGTCGCCCATGCGGCAGTTGAATTCCAGCGTTTTGGCGCGGCCCTGGGCGTCGATCATCAGTCCGGCGTAGAGAAAGCCGGTGAAGGGAATGCCGTCGGCCGCCATGCCCTTGACGGTCGGCTGGATGATTTCGCGCATCACCCGGGCGTGAATCTCGGGCGTGACCACGGGCGCCGGGGAATAGGCGCCCATGCCGCCGGTGTTCGGGCCGTTGTCGCCGTCGAGCAGGCGTTTGTGATCCTGGCTGGAGGCCAGCGCCAGCACATGCAGGCCATCGACCATGACGATGAAGCTGGCTTCCTCGCCCTGCAAAAACTCTTCGATGACCACGCGCGCGCGGCCTGCGTTGTGCTGCACGCCGTAGCGGTTGGCCTGCAGCATGTCGTCGATGGCGGCGTGCGCCTCGTCTGCGGTTTGCGCAACCACCACGCCCTTGCCCGCGGCCAGGCCGTCGGCTTTGACGACGATGGGCGCGCCGTGCTGATCAACATAGGCATGCGCCGCTCCAGCGTCTTCAAACGTGGCATAGGCGGCGGTGGGGATGTGGTGCCGCGCCATGAAGTCTTTGGAGAACGCCTTGGAGCTTTCGAGCTGGGCTGCGGCGCGCGTCGGGCCGAAAATCTTTAACCCCCGGGCGCGAAAGCCATCGACGATGCCTGCGGCCAGCGGCGCTTCGGGGCCGACCACGGTGTAGGCGATTTTTTCGCGCACGCAGAACTCGGCCAGCTCTTCGGCATGGGCCACCTGCAGGTTGTCCAGGCGGGAGTCCAGCGCGGTGCCGCCGTTGCCCGGTGCGACATAAACCGACTGCACGCGGGGAGACTGCGCCAGCTTCCAGGCAATGGCGTGTTCGCGTCCGCCCGAGCCGATGACGAGGAGTTTCATGGTGTGTTGGCGTCTCTCAAGAAACAGAATTGAGGGCAGCCGCGTTCATGCAGCCGCCCCCAACGGGTTGACCTGGAATCCCAGCGCCGCCGCGCGAC
>JAFGXB010000012.1 GCA_016936875.1 Burkholderiaceae bacterium
CAACGACATCTACACCAAGGAAGACCAGCGCCTGCTCACCGTGGCGGGCGCGCTGGACCCGGAGCGCATCCTGGGCGTGGAAGCCGGCGGCTGCCCGCACACCGCCATCCGCGAAGACGCCTCCATCAATCTCGAAGCGGTAGACCGCATGCTGGAGCAGTTTCCCAACGCCGACATCGTGTTCATCGAAAGTGGCGGCGACAACCTGGCCGCCACCTTCAGCCCGGAGCTGAGCGACCTCACGATCTATGTGATTGACGTGGCCGGCGGCGAGAAAATTCCGCGCAAGGGCGGCCCCGGCATCACCAAGAGCGATTTGTTCGTCATCAACAAAACCGACCTCGCGCCGCATGTCGGCGCCAACCTCGACGTGATGCGCGCCGACACCGAGCGCATGCGCCCGAACAGGCCTTACGCCATGACCAACCTCAAGACCCTGGATGGCCTGGACAGCGTGGTGCGGTTCATCGAGACCAAGGGCTTGCTGCAGGCCGTATGAGCATCGCGCCGCGATGAAAACGCCCGTTCTCTGCCTGTTCCGCGGCCTTGAGCGCCGCGCGCTCACTGCCACCGGCCTCACCCTGCTGGCGCTGCACCTCGTCGCCTGGGGCTGGCTGCTGGCGCTGCTGCCGGGTCATCCGGCGCTGCTGGGCATCGGCGCGCTGGCTTACTTTCTCGGCCTGCGCCACGCCTTCGACGCCGACCACATCGCCGCCATCGACAACGTCACCCGCAAGCTGCGGCAGGACGGACAGCAGCCGGTTGCGGTGGGCCTGTTTTTCTCGCTCGGACACAGCGCGGTGGTGCTGCTGCTCTCCGTCGTGGTCGCCTGGCTGGCGCGCGATGCGCAGGCGTTCATCCACGGCGCGGGCGCGGTCGGCGGGTGGATCGGCACCGTTGTTTCCGCCGGATTTCTCACACTCATCGGGCTGGTGAATCTGGTGATTTTTCGGCGTCTGCTACGGCTCTTTCTCGCCCACCGCCGCGGAGAAGCCGTCAGCACGGCCGCCGTGGACGCCCTGCTGGCGCAGCGCGGCGGCATGAGCCGTCTGTTTCGTGCCGTTTACGCCCGCATTCGGGCAAGCTGGCAAATGCTGCCGCTGGGTTTTCTGTTCGGCCTGGGCTTCGATACCGCCACCGAAGTGGCCGTGCTCGGCCTGTCCGCCGCCTTGGCGCAGCACAGCCACTTTCCGGTGTGGGGCGTGCTGGTGTTTCCGCTGTTGTTCGCGGCCGGCATGAGCTTGATGGACACCCTCGACGGTCTGGCCATGCTCAAGGTCTACGACTGGGCGATGCAGGACGCCGCGCGCAAACTCGGCTTCAACGTGGTCATCACCGGCCTGTCGGTGCTGGTGGCGCTGACCATCGGCAGTGTGGAATGGCTGCAGCTGCTGGGCGAACACGCGGCGCTGTCGGGTGGCGTGTGGGCCTGGCTGGGCGCGCTCGACTTCTCCACCCTCGGAATTGCCGCAACGGCGCTGATGCTCGCGGCATGGCTTGGCGCTTGGCGCCACGACCGCGCAGGCTGAAAAAAAGCCGGGACGAGCCCGGCGAAGTCCAGCCAGCCGGTCATGGCTTGCGCCACGACCGGCTTCCTCAAGGTTCAGACGGCGCCGCTGGCCAGGTCGGCGAGCACTTCTTGCGTCTCGCGTGTCCAGTACAGGCGTTCCAGGGTGTGGTGCAGCCAGTGCATGATGTGGCTCCTTTGGGTTGGCAGACGGCCTGACTTACGCCAGGTCGAAACGGTCGAGGTTCATCACCTTGTTCCAGGCCGCGGCGAAGTCGTGGACGAACTTGGCCTGCGCATCAGCCGCGGCGTACACCTCGGCAACGGCGCGCAACTGGGCGTTGGAGCCGAACACCAGATCGACCACGGTGGCGGTCCATTTCGGCGCGCCGGTTTTGCGGTCGCGGCCTTCCATCACGCCTTCGGTCCCGGTGCGTTCCCACTTCGTTCCCATGTCGAGCAGGTTGACGAAGAAGTCGTTGCTCAGGGTTTCGGGCCGTTGGGTGAACACGCCGTGCTTGCCGCCCCCGACGTTGCCGCCCAGCGCGCGCATGCCACCGATCAACACCGTCATTTCCGGGGCGGTGAGATTGAGCAGCTGCGCCTTGTCCATCAGCATTTCAGCGGCATAGCCTGCGAGCCCCTTGCGGACATAGTTGCGGAAGCCGTCGGCCTTGGGTTCGAGCACCGCGAACGACGCCACATCGGTCTGCTCCTGTGCGGCATCCATGCGGCCCGGCGAGAACGGCACCGTGACCTCCACACCGGCCTTCTTTGCCGCCGCTTCGACCGCGGCGCAGCCGCCCAGCACGATCAGATCGGCCAGCGATACCTTCTTGCCGCCAGCCGCCTGCGCGTTGAACTCCTTCTGGATGGTTTCGAGCCTGGCTAGTACCGTGGCCAGTTCCGCTGGCTGGTTGGCTTCCCAGTTTTTTTGCGGAGCGAGGCGGATGCGCGCGCCATTGGCGCCACCGCGCTTGTCGCTGCCGCGGAAGGTGGAGGCCGAGGCCCAGGCGGTGCTGACCAGTTGCGAGATGGACAGGCCAGAGGCCGTCAGCCTGGCCTTGAGCGCGGCGATGTCCTTGTCATCGATCAGCGGGTGATTCACTGCGGGAACCGGGTCTTGCCAGATCAGCTCTTCCTTGGGCACGAGCTTGCCGAGGTAGCGCGTGCGCGGGCCCATGTCGCGGTGGGTGAGCTTGAACCAGGCGCGGGCGAAGGCGTCGGCGAATGCGTCCGGGTTGGCCATGAAGCGGCGCGAGATTTTTTCGTAGATCGGGTCCACGCGCATGGCCATGTCGGCATCGGTCATGATGATGGGCACACGCCGCGAGGCGTCGTCCGCGGCCGGGGCCATATTGGCCTCTGTGTGCTGCTTGGGCGTCCACTGATGGGCACCGGCCGGGCTCTTGGTCTGCACCCACTCGTTGCCGAACAGCACCTCGAAATAGCTCATGTCCCACTGCGTTGGCGTGGGCGTCCACGAGCCTTCCAGGCCGCTGCCGATCTGATCGCCGCCCTTGCCGCTCTTGAAGCTGCTGATCCAGCCCAGGCCTTGTGTCTCGGTGGGCGCGGCTTCGGGCGCGGGGCCGACATGGGTTGCCGGGCCGGCGCCGTGGCATTTACCAAACGTGTGACCACCAGCGGTGAGCGCCACGGTCTCTTCGTCGTTCATCGCCATGCGGGCGAACGTCTCGCGCACGTCACGCGCCGAGGCCAGCGGGTCGGGCATGCCGCCCGGGCCTTCGGGGTTGACGTAAATCAGCCCCATTTGCACTGCGGCGAGCGGATTTTCCAGATCGCGCTGGCCTGCGGCGTAGCGCTGATCTTCGCCCAGCCAGGTGCTTTCCGAGCCCCAATAAGTGTCTTCTTCCGGCTCGTACACATCGGCGCGCCCGCCGCCGAAACCGAACGTCTTGAATCCCATCGATTCCAGCGCCACGTTGCCGGTCAGAATCATCAGGTCCGCCCAGGACAGCTTGCGGCCATACTTCTGCTTGATCGGCCACAGCAGACGGCGCGCCTTGTCGAGGTTGACGTTGTCCGGCCAGCTGTTGAGCGGCGCAAAGCGCTGATAGCCGCTGCCCGCGCCGCCGCGGCCGTCGCCAATCCGGTAAGTGCCCGCGCCATGCCAGGCCATGCGGATGAACAGCGGGCCGTAGTGCCCGTAGTCGGCCGGCCACCAGTCCTGCGAGTCGGTCATCAGCGCCTTGAGGTCTTTGACCACCGCATCGAGGTCGAGGGTCTTGAACGCCTCGGCATAGTTGAAGGACGCGTCCATCGGGTTGGACAGCGCCGAGTGCTGGTGCAGGATTTTGAGGTTGAGCTGGTTGGGCCACCAGTCTGTGTTGCCCTTGGCGCCAGCGACGGTACGCGAGTGGGTGTTGTGTGCCACCGGGCATTTCAAATCGTTCGACATCATGTTCTCCTTTGGCTGTGAAAACTGCGGCTGGATCAAATCAAGTGATCTTGGCGCTGCGACGGATGAACTTGCGGCTTCAGGGGGCGGCGCACGCTGTGTGGAATCAGCCTGGCGCATCTCGGTCGGCTCAAGGTCAGGGGTGTCATTGCTTGTCACTGCAACGACCCCTGCAGCTTAGGTCGTCAAAATTGAAAAGAACAATTAAAAGTTCTAATTCGATTGATTGAATAAAACTAGCCCGCCACAAGCACAAGGTGCCTAAAAACGCGATTTGTTCACACACCGTCGTTCACCGGAAGCGGCCTTGCGCAAAGGTTTGAAATGGGTGACTTTTTTCCTGTGACTCGAACGGGGTTTGTGTAACGATGTGATGAAGCAACAATGGCCGCACAGACCGGCGATCATTCGCGCCACCGGGCGTGCCGTGCAGTGTGCGTCATCATCAATTCGTGGGGGTTGGACTTCTTCACGATCGTAAATATTTGTATAGTGGGTTTAGCCACGTTGCTGCTTCGCTTTCAGTGAATTTTTCATGGATCGGGCTGCGTCAGTTTCAATTTTTCCTATGGATGACACTCATCTCGCCGCACCCAGTGCGCTCAAAAGCTATGCCCGCACCTCCGCCTTGTCGGTGGCGCTGAGCAGCGGCATATCGCACTGGCTGGCGCACAGGCATCCGGTTCGCCGCATCCTGATGTTGCATGGTGTTGGCGGCGCCAAGATGACACAGGGCGATTTCTTCCGGGTCATGTCCTGGCTCAAGCAGCGCTTTGACATCGTCCCGCTCGATGCCATGATCCGCGACATCCTGAGTGGCGAGCCCGCGCCGTGCGGCGAAGGGCGCAGCCAGCTCGCCATCACCTTCGACGACGGGCTGCGCAATCAGTGCCGGATTGCCCGGCCTGTGCTGGAGCAACTCGCGGTTCCCGCCACAATTTTTGTCTGCCCCGGCCTGGTGGAATCCGGGCAGTGGATGTGGAACCATGATGCGCGTGCGCGTTTGCACCGGCTGCAGACCGAGGCCTTCGCGGAATGGGCACGGCACGTCAATTCACCTTCCCAGCAGACCGAGGGCGTGATCGCCTGGATGAAAACCCTGTCCTTGCCAGAGCGCCTGCAGGTGCAAGCGCAGTTGCGCGACTGCACGACAGACTTCGTTCCCACACAAGAGGAGCACGCGGCTTACGACCTGATGGACTGGGAGGAAATTCGCGGCTGCGATAGCGGGCTCATGGCCATCGGCTCCCACACCATGACGCACCCTATCCTGCCAACGCTGACGGTGCCGGAAATCCAGAGCGAACTGCAGGACAGCCGCGACATACTGGAGGCGCGACTGAACCGAACGGTGGATGTGTTTTGTTTCCCGAACGGGTCAACCGATGACCGCGTTCGCCAGATTGCCCGCTCCATTTACCGCGCGGCCCTGACTACCGAGGAAGGCATGGTGACGTCTTCGGTCGATCCCATCGGCATTCCGCGCATTCCAGTCACTTCGCATCTGCCCCTGCTGGCCTGGCGCATGCACCGGCCGTGGGCTTGAGCGCAGGCGAGGTCGGCCTCGCAAGCACACCGCCTATGCAGATCGAGCGAATCACCACGGCGCAGGCTTTCGACGCCCTTGAAGCCGATTGGCGCGCGCTTGAAAATCTGTCAACGCGCAACAGCCTCTTTCTCGGCTGGGACTGGCAACGTCTGTGGTGGGCGTATTACGGCGATGGGCGGCAGCTCCAGATTCTGGTGGCGCGCCTCGACGGGCGCGTGCAGGGGATTCTGCCCCTTTACGTGGAGACGCATCGGGTCGCCAGAATCATTCGGGTGCGCAAACTCCGGCCGATCGGTTCTGGCGGCGATACCGCCCCCGACGATCTGGGCATGGTGTTCAGCCCGGAGCATGAGCACGCGCTTGCCGCCGGGTTCATCGGGTACATCACGCAGCATCTTCCCGGTTGGCAGGTGTTTGATCTGGTCGATCTGCCAGCCGATACGGCGCTGGCGGCAGGCTGGACCGAGGCCGCGGTGAACGCCCCCGGTTTGATTGAGCGCACGCAGACCAAGCGCATCACCTACGGCGATCTCCCCAACGACTGGGAACTCTATCGCCAGGGACTGAGCCGCGATCGCCGTCAGGCCCTGGCGCGCTATCGCCGCAAGTTCGAACAGCTCCCCGGCGCACGGTGCCATCAAGTGCTGCGGACTGAGGACATCGACCCGGCGTTTGACCGCCTTGCCGCCCTGCACCGCATGCGCTGGCAGGGGCGCACCGACGAACTCAGTTTCACATCGAAGCAATACCTGGGGTTTCACCGCAGCGTCATGCACGCGTTGCACGCGGCGGGCCACCTGCGGCTGTTTGCGCTGAAATGCGGCGGCGGGACCATCGCCATGCTGTACGGGTTTCGCCGCGGCGACACGTTCTTCCATTTTCAGGGCGGATTCGATCCGGCCCATGCCGCGCTGAGCCCCGGACAGGTTCTGATGGCCTATGCGATTGAACAGGCCATCGCAGAAGGATGCACCGTGTTCGACACGCTCAAGGGCGACTACGGCCACAAGCGCCATTTCTTTCAACAAACGCGGCAGACCATCGACATCCGCGTTTATCGGCCTGGATGGGTTCACCTGCTATACCGCATCAAACGGTGGCGCGATGCGCGCCGTTCCCTCCCGGCATAGGGCCTGTTCACGCTATTTATGCACCCGCGCCGGGGGTCTGGGCGGAGGCAATGCGAGGCGCGGGCCGCGCCGTGGTGTGTTGCACCACAAGCGGACTGCAACGTGGCAGTGCGCCGCCCAGACCCCCGGCCCGCAGGGTTGCCCCCAGGCGGGGCGTCTGCGGCGTTG
>JAFGXB010000093.1 GCA_016936875.1 Burkholderiaceae bacterium
GCAACACCGCACTGTTCGCGCTGGCCAGTGGCGGCAATGCACTCTGGGCGTGGTCGGCAGGAGCCCGCCTCGATCATGTGCGCGTGGCTTCCGATGGCGAGGCCGCCACCGGCATTGCCCGCTTCGGCGCGGCCAGTGCCAACCGCTACACCCCACTGAGCGTGTCGCTGCAAAGCCAGTACACGCTGAGCCCGGCTCTCGCACTCACTGGCGCGGTATCCCACAATGAGCGCGCGCCCAGCTACGACGCGCTGTACGCAAACGGCCCACACGACGCCACCGGCGCCTACGAACGCGGCAATCCGGCGCTGCCCAAGGAGCGCAGCAACAGTGTGGAAATGGGCGTCAAGGCCACACAGGGCCGGGCGCACTACACCGCCACCACGTTCCTCACCCGCTACTCCAGCTACACCGCGCTCATCCGCAGCGGCAACACCGTCGATGATGAGGGCAACAGCGTCCCAGAAGGCACCCCTGACGCCCTGCCCGAGTTCAACAATCTGGGAGTGCGTGCGCGCTTCGTTGGCGTGGAGGCGAGCATGCTGCAACCCCTGCACGACAGCCACGGCCAGCGGCTGGACTTTGCCGCACGGCTGGACTGGGTACGCGCCGACGATCTGAGCAACAACCAGCCGCTGCCGCGCATTGCGCCGCTGCACTTCACCTCGGCACTGATCTATACCCAAGGCCGCTGGAGCGCACAG
Source organism: Burkholderiaceae bacterium (assembly GCA_016936875.1). Lineage (GTDB taxonomy): Bacteria > Pseudomonadota > Gammaproteobacteria > Burkholderiales > Burkholderiaceae_C > Thiomonas. Next base: position 705 of record JAFGXB010000093.1, read on the forward strand.
GCGCAAGTGCAGATGGCCGCGCGGCAAACGCGCGTGCCCAGCAGCGATCTGCTCGGTGCCACACCCGGATATGTACGCGTCAACACCAGTCTGACCCACCGCTTTTCCGCTGGTGGCCGCAGCGGGCTCTGGTTCATCAAGCTCAACAACCTGTTCAACCAGGCGGCGTACAGCGCCAGCGCGATCGACACCCTGCGCAATCTGGCGCCGCTTCCGGGTCGCGGGGTCGCCGCCGGCCTGCAGGTCAGTCTGTGATCAGCGCACTTCCTTGAGAATGCTCTTAATCTGCGCATCCGACGGCACGCCGATCATCATGTCGGCGCGGCCGTCGGCCTTGCGCCAGACCACCACCGGCACGCCAAACAACTTCTGGCTGTTGTAGAGCGCCAGATTCGCGGCCAGCGCCTCTCGGCTTTTGGGGCTGATCGTCTCGGCCGGCTCGATGCCGCCGCCCGGCTGGCCGTTGGCAGCAAAGTCGTAGTCGTTTTCGTTTTTGTAAAACGCCTTGATCGGATCGGGCGCCTGCAAAATGGCCGCGGCCTTGGGCAGACTGCTCGCGGTCAGCATGCCCAGCGGAATCCAGCGGAATTGCACGCCATCCTTGCCCACAAAGGCCCGCAGCTTTTTATATAACTCGTGGCAAAACGGGCAGTTCGGATCGAAAAAAATGTACAGCGCACGCTGGCCCGTGCCTTCGGTGATGAAGGTAGCTTTGGCGATATTCGCCAGCACCCCCTCGGCCTGTTTGGCGCTTTGCGCATGGGCTGCGGGCATCGCGAGCAGCAGCGGCCCGGCCCCCAGGATGCGAAGAGATGTGCGGCGATGCGCCGAAAAAAGTTGCGACATACGGATCTCCCTGATGTTTTGGATGGTGATGGTGCGAATAATGCCGCATCACGGCCCAATCAGCACACCCTCATGCCACTTGCCCTGCCCGCCACCTGCGCCGCCTGGACGCGGCCCGACTTCCAGTCCGTGTTGCTCGCCGAGCTGCAGCAATCGGGCGCGCTCGTGCTTGCACTGCAGCGCGGCATCACCCGCGGCAGCCATGCCCTCACGGACAACGTCAGCCTGATGGTGTTGCGACGCAATGAGAGCGCCGACGGCCTTCGGGTGAAGGCCGGATTGAGTTACTTCAGCATCATCCCCGGCTGCGCCTGCGAAGCCGACCCAACGCCGATGAGCGAGCTGCCGGAATATGTGGAGCTGCAAATCGACATCCAGCGGGCGGATGGTGCTGCCACGCTGCACCTCCTCGAAGAATGAGGCGGTGATCAGAATGCCGACATCAGGGCGCCAGCCGCTGGCGTTTCCACTGTCCGTCGGCTTGCAGTGTGTAGAACAGGCGGTCATGCAGACGTGACGGACGCCCCTGCCAAAACTCCCAGGCGTCTGGCACCAGGCGGTAGCCGCCCCAGTGGGGCGGACGCGGCGGACTGATGCCCCAGCGCAGGCCAAACTCCGCTGCGCGCTTGAGCAAGGTGGTACGCCCCTCGATCGGTTCGCTTTGCGGTGAGGCCCAGGCGCCAATGCGCGAGGTCAACGGACGGCTGGCAAAGTAGGCATCGGACTCTTCGGCGCTTACCTTCTCCACCCGGCCCTCGATCCGCACCACGCGTTCCAGCTCTACCCAGTGAAATTGCAGCGCGGCAAAACCGTGCGCTTCCAGTTCGCGCCCCTTGCGGCTGTGGTAGTTGGTGTACCAGACCACGCCGCGGGCGTCGACCTGCTTGATCAGCACCACACGGGTGGACGGCCGACCATCCGCCCCCACGGTGGCCAGCGTCATGGCGTTGGGTTCGGGCACCTGTGCATCGATGGCCTGCTGCAACCAGTGCGTGAACTGCTTGAGGGGATCGGCGTCGGCATGGGCCTCGTCGAGATCGGCGCGGCTGTAATCTTTGCGTAAGTCAGAGAGGGATTTCATGCGCCCAGTATAAAAATGGCGCCCCGATTCCGCTTGATGTGACTGGTGTCACACTGTTGTATCAAAATTTTTCAATATTGCGTTTTGTCAATATCAGCGGCAAGCCCAGCCCTCACAATTCCGTACCGTTTTTCTCAACTATTCCCGCCATGTCCACTGCACAAACTCCACAAGCCGCCGAGCCCGCGCATGCCAGCAGTTGGCTGGCGCACTTCCCCATCACCCTGTTCGCCACCATCATGGGCACGGCCGGGTTGGCCATCGCCTGGCACAAGGCAGCGCAGGTGCTGTCCATGCCGCACGGCGTGGGTATCGGCCTGAGCTATGTCGCGCTGGCCTTGTTCCTCGTGCTGCTGCTGGGCTACGGGGCCAAGGCTGTGCGTTATCCCGGCGAAGTCAAGGCCGAGTTCAACCACCCGGTGCGCATCAGCTTCTTCCCGGCCCTCTCCATCAGTTCCCTGCTGCTGTCCATCGCTTTTCTGCATGTGCTGCCCGGCTTGTCGCAGGCCATGTGGTGGGGCGGCATTGCGCTGCATCTGGTGTTCACCGTGGTCATCATGTCGTCCTGGATTCACCATTCGCACTACCAGATCCAGCATTCGACCCCGGCCTGGTTCATTCCCGTGGTGGGCAATATCCTGGTGCCGATCGCCGGTATGACGCACGGCTCTGCCGAAATTTCCTGGTTCTTCTTCAGCGTTGGCCTGGTGTTCTGGATCGTGCTGCTGACCGTGATGATGAACCGGTTCTTCTTCCACCCTCCGGTGCCCGCCAAGCTGCTGCCCACGCTGTTCATCCTGATCGCGCCCCCGGCTGTCGGCTTCCTGTCTTATCTGGCGCTGGACGGCGGCGTTGTGGACAGTTTCGCCCGCGTGCTGTTTTATGTGGCGCTATTCACCACCCTGCTGCTGTTCTATCAAATCCCGCAGTTCCGCAAAGTGCCGTTCTTTATGTCCTGGTGGGCCTATTCCTTCCCCCTGGCTGCCATCACCATCGCCAGCCTGACCATGGGCAGCAAGATTGGAAGCGGTTTTCTCATGGGCCTGGGCGGCGCGCTGCTGGCCGTCACCACCGCACTCATCGCCCTGCTCGTGGTGCTCACGCTCAAGGCCATTGCGGATGGCAAGGTGTTCATCCCTGAATGAGGGCGTAAACGTATTGGCTCCCAACCCGGCTCTGCCGGGTTTTTTTATGGGCGTGGAATGCTGGGGATCTGCGGGCTATTGGGCAGCGACGGCGTTGCCACGCTCGGCGTGTTGACCGCTGAGGGCGTGATGGTGGGTACCTGCGGCGCCACCACGCTGGGCGTGGTGACGGATGGCGGAACGACCGAAGGCACGTTCAACGAAGGCATTTGCGGCACGGGCGGAACCACGGGCAGGGCCGGCGCCGTGAGATTGGGCAGAATCACAGCGGGCAGTGCGGGCGTGACGATGCCGGGCAACGGCACATTCATCCCCTGACCAGGCCAGGCGGACTGCATCGACTGGCTTGCGGTACCGCCTGCCGTGGCGGCGTCCTTCGCCTTCTCCAGGCTGGATGGCGCCCCA
>JAFGXB010000094.1 GCA_016936875.1 Burkholderiaceae bacterium
CCCGGACTCGTCTGCCATGGCCGCAGGTGCAAACACCGCCCCGGCCAGCAGTCCCGCAGCCATCAAAGCACCGCGCACAGCATTGGATTGCGAATGACGCATCATGAATTCTCCTCAGTTGTTTGATGAATGCTGCGGTGTTTATTGCGTCCAGCCAAAGCCCTTCATGGACTGCAGGGTGGTATTGGCAATGATCTGATAACCGGTGGGGGTGGGGTGCACCGTATCGGCAAACAGCCAAGTCCCCAAATTGGCCGTTGTCGCTCCGGCAGCGGCGTATGGCGTGCCAACATTGCAAAGCAGCGAACTGGTGGTCGCCGGGTCGCACCACGGCGTGGTCACGTTGGTCAGGCCAAACTGCGACGGGTTGGCGATTTCCTGATTAAGCAGGCTGTAGCCATCGAGCACCTTGACCGGCTGGCCTTGCAGGTCACTCAGCAAGCGCTGGTTGAACACCTGCACCAGGTTGGAGAGCAAATAGCAGGGGGTCGTGGTCACGGTGTTGTCGCACACATAACCGGCTGGCGGCGCTTGCGGAGGCGTTGCGCCGGTGTAAGGCAGGCCACGGCCAAACGGGGTTTGTGACGAATCCGGCAAGGTGTAAACCATCACGTACTTCGCCCCCTTGCTGGTCATCAGGCTGATTTGGGCAGACAGATCATCCGCAGCCTGTGCCACGGTCGCCTGCGCCACGGCGACCGCTTGGGAGGTGGCATCATGCTGCACGCTGGCGGTCACCGTGCCCAGTGCAGTGAAAATGTCGTTATTCCCAGCCAGCACCGTCACCAGTTGGTTGCTGTTGAAGGTGCCGCCGAACTGCGTCAGGTAGTTTTGGACTTGCGTTGTCACGGGAAGCGTCAGCGCCCCGCCGCTGTGGCCGATGCCATCGGGGTTGCTGACCATCGAGCCGCCCTGCGCAAAATTGGTGCAATTGGCCTGGCCTGACGAGACAGGCGCACTGAACGCGCAGAATGCCGGGGTTGAGGTCGTACCAGTTGCGCCGAGGTACATCACACCAGTCGGTGTGCCGTATCCGATCAGGTTGGGCGTCAGTCCGATGTTCAGGCTCTTGGCGAGATCGCCGGTCCAGTTGCCAGTCGCCGCGCCGTTGACGGTGAATTGCCCACCTGCCGCATAGGGCAGACCGGTGAAGCTAATGTTTGCCGTTGTGCCAGGACCGTAGACACCTAGCGCGGCCAGGGTGTAAGCCCCGTCGTCCGACAAACTATCGCCAAACGCCACAACCTGCTTGAACCCGCCACTAGGTGGTGTAGTCGGCGCGGTGCTAGCCGCATTCACGCTGGCAACGGTTGCCAGTGTGGGCGGAGTGGGGTTACCGCCTCCGCCGCCGCAACCTGCCAAGCCCAAGGCACTGGCCAAGGCCAGCGCAATCCAGATGCGATTCCGCATGAACATCTCCTCAAACATTGTTGTATGCCTGCTGACCTGCAGGCGGGCGGGTCAAAATAGAACGACCGTTCGGTTCAGCATAGCCGAGGGGAAATTGGGTCGCAAGAGCGGTTTTCCGCATTTCAACCGGGTTTGCGGATTTGCAACAAAAAGATACATCTGCGCTCGTAATGGCCAGTCGCAGCCTGTTTCTCCAGTGCGTCAGCGGCCCGAGCCGTGCGCCGCGCGCGTCAGGCGGTCGGACAGCGCCAGCCAGGCGGGAGACGACGGCAAGGCTTCGACCCAGATTTGATCCAGCCCCGCTGCATCAAATAGACGTAAAACAGCGTAAAGCTGTTGCGCGTAGGCTGCGGAATCAGCGGGCAGCGTCGTCCACAGTGCAGAGGACGCATACGGCGGTGGGGAGAGCGCCAGCACGCCGATGCGCCGTCCGGCTCGGGTGTCGATGTCCCAGCGGGACAGAATGTGTTCGCGCGGCAGCAGCAGCAGCGGGGTGCGCGGCGCGTAATGCGCGGGCAGCGCGCCCGCAACGCGGCGTGCCGGGCCCGCCAAACGCAGCAAGTCGTCTGCGGCCACGCCCAGGGTTGCGGCGATGTCAGCCGCCTGCAACTGCCCTGGGCGCAGGATGCGGGGCGGCTGCACGGTGCAATCGACGATGGTGCTCTCAATACCGACGGCGCATGCGCCGCCGTCGAGCACCAGCAGATCGTGGCCGAGTTCGGCATGCACATGCGCCGCCGTGGTAGGGCTGATGCGGCCAAAGCGGTTGGCCGAAGGCGCCGCCAGTCCGCCCTGCCCGCCCTTGAAAATCGCCAGCACCGCCTGGGCGACGGGATGGGACGGGCAGCGCAGACCAATACTGCCCTGCCCACCGGCGCAGGCCTCGGCCACACCGGGCTTGCGCGGCAGGATGAGGGTCAGCGGCCCGGGCCAGTAGGCCGCCACCAGCTTGCGCGCGGCCTCTGGCAGCTCGGCCGCCCAATGGGTCAGATCGGCCTCGCGGTGAACATGCACGATCACGGGGTGATCGGCGGGCCGACCTTTGGCGGCGTAGATCTTGGCGACCGCCTCGGGGTTCTCGGCGTCGGCGGCGAGGCCGTACACGGTTTCGGTCGGCAGGCCGACGAGTTCGCCTGCCTCCAGACGCCGCACGGCCGCGAGGATGTCCTGGGGACGCACCTGGGCGTCGGTGGTCACTTCACTCACGTCAGAACGGCTCCAGGCCGAGAGCGGTGCAGGCGTGCAGCGCCGTCTGCCGTGCTTCGGCGGCTGTGGCCGCCGTGCAGGTGAGATGCCCCATCTTGCGGCCTTTGCGCGGCGCGTGTTTGCCGTAGAGGTGCAAATGCGCGCCGGGCTGCGCCAGCACGGTGGCCCAATCCGGTTCGCGCTGCTGGCCTGCGGCGTCGAACCACAGATCGCCCAGCAGATTGAGCATCACCGTGGCACTGTGTTGCCGTGGCACCAACAGCGGGGCGTTCACCAGGGTGCGCCATTGCAACTCGAACTGCGACACCGTGCACGAGTCAATGGTGTGGTGGCCGGAGTTGTGCGGGCGCGGCGCAATTTCATTGGCCAGCAGGCGACCGTCGCGCAACACAAAAAATTCCACGCAGAGCACGCCGACATAGCCCAGCCCCTGCGCCACCGTGCCTGCGGCGTTCTGCGCGGCTTCGGCGATTTCCGGCGTGATGGCTGCGCCAGGCGAAAAGCTGGCGAACAGAATGCCGTCGCGGTGCAGGTTTTGCTGCGGCGCGAACAGCACGGAGCAACCATCGCTACCGCGCGCCATCACCACGGACAACTCAAAAGCGAGATCGAGTTTTTTCTCCAGCACGCAGTCCACGCCGCCCAGGGCAGCCCAGGCCGCAGGCAGATCGGCTGGAGCGTGCACCATGACCTGCCCCTTGCCGTCGTAGCCCAGCCGAGCGGTTTTCAGAATGCCGGGAAACAGATCGCTCTGAACACTCACCGCGCCGACATCGCCACCCGCAGCCAGCACGGCGTGCGGCGCGCAGGGCACGCCCAGACGCTGAAACAGCGCTTTTTCCTGCGCCCGGTCCTGGCAGACCGCCACCGCCTGCGGCGCGGGCGCCAGCGGCACGCGCTGCTCCAGCCAGTGCAGCGAGTGCGCAGGAATGTTCTCGAACTCCACGGTCAC
>JAFGXB010000095.1 GCA_016936875.1 Burkholderiaceae bacterium
GGAAGCGCAGCAAACTCGCCGTGCCCGATCTGCCCGGCCTGCGCCCCACACCCGACCGCGTGCGCGAAACCGTCTTCAACTGGCTCGGCCAGAGTCTTTCCGGCTACCGAGTGCTCGATCTCTATGCCGGCAGCGGCGCGCTCGGTCTGGAAGCCGCCTCACGCGGCGCGGCCTTCGTGCTGCTGGTGGAGCAGCACCCGCGCTGCGCGGCGGCCATCACCGCGGCGGCCCAGCGCCTCAATGCCGGGCAAGTGCAAGTGCGCGCAGCCGACGCGCTGGCCGCCGCCCGTGCCCTGGCCCGGCTGGGTGAGCGTTTCGATATCGTGTTCATCGACCCGCCCTACGCCAGTGCGCAGCAAATCCAGGCGCTGCACGCTGTTCACCCGCTGCTGGCTGCCGAGGGTCTGGTCTATCTGGAGACGGACGATCCGGCGTTGTTCGACGCTCTGGATCCCGAGAACTGGGCCATCTGGCGGCAAAGCCGCGCAGGCCAGGTGCATTTTGCTTTGCTGCGACGCAACAACACCGTGACGCCCCAGGCGGAACCATCCGTGCAAAACACCTAAACTGCGCTCCTCCCGTTCCTTCGCACCCACACGCCATGTTGCTCGCCATCTATCCCGGCACCTTCGACCCGCTGACCCGCGGCCATGAAGACCTGGTGCGCCGCGCCAGCAAATTGTGCGACCGGCTGCTGGTGGCCATTGCCGCCGGGCACCATAAAAACGCCATGTTCACCCTCGACGAGCGGCTGGACATTGCCCGCGAGGTGCTCGCGCCCTACCCCAATGTGGAGGTCAACGGATTTACCGGCCTGCTGCGCGACTTTGTCGTGGCGCGCGGGGCGCAGGTGGTGGTGCGCGGCCTGCGCGCGGTGAGCGACTTTGAGTATGAATTCCAGATGGCGGGCATGAACCGCCAGCTCATGCCCGATGTGGAAACCCTGTTCCTCACCCCGGCGGACCAGTATCAGTTCATCTCCGGGACGTTCGTGCGGGAAATCGCTATGCTCGGTGGCGATGTGAGCAAATTCGTGGTGCCATTGGTCATGGAACGGTTGCAGGCCAAGGTGGCCCAGCGCCGGGCCGCTACCAATTCCTGAGAACCCGCATCATGGCCTTGTGGATCACCGACGACTGCATCAACTGCGATGTGTGCGAGCCCGAATGCCCGAACGAGGCGATTTTCATGGGCCCGGAAATTTACGAAATCCACCCCGACCGCTGCACCGAATGCGTGGGCCATTTCGACACACCGCAATGCGTGCAGGTCTGCCCGGTGAACTGCATTCCGGTGCGGCCAGACCGCGTGGAAAGCCGCGAGCAGCTGCTCGAAAAATATCAGCGGCTGATGGCTGCCGGCGCTGTCGCGCCGGGCTGAGCGGACGGGGGCTTGACGACCCGGCGCGTTTGCGCCGGGCGATGCCGGTTTTGCATCTGCCGGGCCGCCTTGTCGCGGCTCGCCTGCGCCTTGCGTTGCGCGCGCTGCAACGCCGCCTGCTCTTTCAAGAAACTCTTCTGGCGGGCCATTTCCTCCTTGCGCTGCTGCGCTTCACGCGCGGCGTTTTCACGGTGCAGCGCGTCGGCAAATGCACGGGTCTGCTCAGCCTGCGTTCTGGCCTGCCCCTGTTGCTCCGGGGTACGCGCGTCTTGCAGCGCGAGTGGTTGACCTTGCGCGCAAGGCTGGTGCGAATACGTCGTTCCGCAGCGCCATACCGGGGCGGACTGCGCCTGCGCCGCGCTCTGCGCAACAACGCACAGCGCGGCGATTGACGCCAGCAGCAAAGGGCAAAGGTGTCTGCGCATCACGGTTCAGCCCGTCGCGTTCGAGTCGCCCCCGGTCGGCCGGGTCTTGGCCTGCGGCTTGACGGGCTCGGGCCGGTTGCTGCGGTGCAACTGCATCATCGCCACCTCGAATTCGCCTTTGAGCAGCGGCGGCAGCACAGCCTGCGCCTGCTCCATGGCATGCTCGATCAGCGTCAATTCAGACTGCGGCGGTTTGCCGAGGACGAAGCCCACCACGGCAGAGCGGTCGCCCGGATGGCCAATGCCCAGGCGTAGCCGCCAGAAATTGGGCGTTCCCAGATGCGCGATGAGATCGCGCAGCCCATTGTGACCGGCGTGCCCCCCGCCGAGTTTGAGCTTGGCCTGGCCGGGCGGCAGATCGAGCTCGTCATGCGCCACCAGAATGTTTTCGGGGGCGATTTTGTAGAAGCGCGCAAGCGCACCGACCGACTGACCGGATCGGTTCATATAAGTGCTGGGTTCGAGCAGCCAGAGTTCGTGGCCGTGCAGGCGCACCCGGGCGACATCGCCAAAAAATCCGCGTTCGGATTTGAGGGAAACGCCCGCTGCAGTGGCGATCTGATCCACCAGCCAGAACCCGGCGTTATGGCGATCAAGCGCGTGTTCCGGCCCCGGATTACCCAGGCCGACGAGAAGCTGAATCATGGTGGGGAAGAATGCAACGGTTCACTCGCCGCGCGGCTGGCGCTGCAACAAGCCGCCCAGCGCCTCCTGCGGGGTCAGTTTGCCATCGAGCAGGCGGCTCACCGCCTCGGTGATGGGCATGGCCACGCGGTGCGCACGGGCGAGTTTGAGCGCGGTTTGCGCGGTGTGCACGCCCTCGGCCACATGGCCCAGTGTGGAGATGATGTGCGCCAGGCTGTGCCCCTGCGCCAGCGCCAGCCCGACACGGCGGTTGCGCGACAGATCGCCCGTGGCGGTGAGCACCAGATCGCCCAGGCCGCTCAAACCCATGAAGGTCTCGGCCTGTCCGCCCAGGGCCACACCCAGGCGCGAGAGCTCGGCCAGTCCGCGGGTGACGAGCGCGGCGCGGGCGTTGTGCCCCAGACCCATGCCGTCACTGACGCCGGTGGCGATGGCGAGCACGTTTTTCACCGCGCCGCCCACTTCGACGCCAACAACATCGGGCGTGGCGTAGATGCGCATCGCGCCATGATGCAGCGCGGCGACGGCCGATTGGCGCAGCGCTGCATCGGCGCTGGCCAGGGTGAGCGCCACGGGCAGGCCGCGCGCCACTTCCACCGCAAAGCTGGGACCGGACAGCGCCCCCACGGCGGGCATGCCATCCGGGGCGGCGAACACGGCGTCGAGCACGGCGTGCGGCAACAGGCCGCCGCCCTGCTCAAACCCTTTGCACAGCCACAACAGATGCTGCACCCGCGCGCCTAGCGGCTTGTCGGCGTTGAAAATCCGGATGGCCTGCGCCGTGACGCGCAGCGCCGAAACCGGCAACGCAAGCAGCAACAGCCCGTGGGGCCCCGCTGCGTGGCGCAACGCCGCGTCCTGATCCGCCGTGACGCTCAGCGCGGGCGGCAGCGACACCTCTGGCAGGTAGGCGGCATTGATGCGCTCGGCCTGCAGTCGCAGCATCTGTGCCGCGTCGCGTCCCCACAGCACCGTCGGCTGATGCGGCGCGATCTGGCAGGCAATCCCCGTGCCCCAGGCACCGGCGCCGAGCACACTGATGGAATGGGCTTGTTGCGGCTGCATGCGCGTGGAGACGCCGATCAGTTCAGCTGATCCGGGGTGATGATGGACGGCGCGTCGTTGGCCGCCTGTTGTTGCGCTTGTTGCTGCTCGTACATGGCCTGGAAGTTGATCTCGGCCAGGTGCACCGGCGGGAAACCGGCGCGCGTGATCGTGTCGGCCAGATTGGCGCGCAAATACGGGTAAACGGTTTGCGGGCAGGCGATGCCCAGCAGCATGTCGGCATGCTCCTGCGGAATGTTGCGCAGCTCGAAAATCCCGGCCTGCTTGCCTTCCACCAAAAACAGCACGCGCTCCTGCATACGGGCAGTGATGGTGGCCGCCACGGTGATCTCGAACAGCCCATCCACCACCGGTTTGGCTTCGACGCTCATCTGCACATCCACATTGGGCTGTTGCTGCTCGAGCAGGATTTGCGGCGAATTGGGTTGCTCCAGCGACAGATCCTTCAGGTAGCAACGCTGCAACATGAAAACGGGATCGGTGGACTGGGTGTTCTCGGGAATGGCGCTCATCAACAACTCTCCATGGAAAAAAGCCCGCAGGGTGCGGGCGTCAATTGATTGCGGGAGATTCTAGGCCTGCAACATGACAGGCCGGTCAAACACCCTGGCGCACTGCGGAGTGCAGTTGCTCAGGCCGCGTCGCGCAACAGTGGCATCAGGCCGCCACGGGCGTCGAGTGCGTACAGGTCGTCGCAGCCGCCCACATGGGTGTCGCCAATGAAAATCTGCGGCACGGTGCGGCGGCCGGTGATCTCCATCATGTGATGGCGCTGCGCCGAATCGAGGTCGATGCGGATTTCTTCAATCGCCGCCACGCCCCGCTTTTGCAGCAGCGCCTTGGCGCGGATGCAGTATGGGCAGACCGCGGAGGTATACATGCGAACCTTGTTCATGCAGGGCTTATCCTTTTTCGACAGGGAGTCCGGCTTCGCGCCAGGCGCGCATGCCGCCAGAGACTGCAGTGGCATTCACAAACCCTTCCTTGCGCAACTGTGCCGCAGCACGTTTGGCGCGCATGCCGGAGGCGCACATGACGAGCACTGGCGTGTTCTTGTCCTTGGGCAAATCGCTCAGGCGTTTGTCAAGCTGGCCCAGGGGCAAGTTCTTGCTGCCTACGGCATGACCCGCCTGAAACTCCGCCGTCTCGCAAACGTCGATCATCACGCCTTTTTCGCGGTTGACCTTGAGCACAGCTTGCGCCGCACTCACGCCGTCCCCGCCGCTGATGCCGCCATACGAACTCCACAACAACATGCCGCCAGAGGTCAGGGCGATGAGGACGAGGGCCCAGTTTTCAATAATGAACTGCACTTGGTTTTCTCCTGGAGGTATCAATCTTAAAAAAACAAATTCGTGTGCGCAGATGTGTGGTTTTCGACCACACAGGCGCAAGCTGCAAATTGCTGCAGTGCAGCGATAAAATGCAGCTGCACTACTATTCTGCCTTGCGCATCACATTGTTTCATTCCCACGACTTCTGCACTCCGAGATTCCCATGCACAAACTCGTCCTGCTTCGACACGGTGAATCCACCTGGAATCAGCAAAACCGCTTTACCGGCTGGACTGATGTCGATCTGACCGAGCAAGGCATCCGCGAAGCCCGCGCCGCCGGGCGGCTGCTCAAGGAACTGGGCTTCGGCTTCGATCTGACCTATACCTCGGTGCTCAAGCGCGCCATCCGCACCCTGTGGCTCAGCCTCGATGAACTCGACGCCATGTGGCTGCCAATGGTGCACACCTGGCGTCTCAACGAACGCCATTACGGCGCACTGCAAGGGCTGAACAAGGCGGAAACAGCCGCCAAATACGGCGACGAACAAGTGCACATCTGGCGGCGCAGCTACGACATTCCGCCGCCGCCCCTCGATGAAGCGCACCGCCTGGAACTGGCGGCCGATCCGCGTTACGCCCGCGTGCCGCACGATGAACTGCCGCTGACTGAGTGCCTGAAAGACACCATCGCCCGCGTGCTGCCGTTCTGGCACGAATCGCTGGCCCCGGCCATCAAGGCGGGCAAACGCACCCTGGTGGTCTCGCACGGCAACTCCATGCGCGCCATCATGAAATACCTCGAAAACATCTCCGATGCCGACATCACCGGGCTGAACATCCCCAACGGCATTCCGCTGGTGTACGAACTCGACGCCGACCTCAAGCCGCTGCAGCGCTACTACCTCAACGCCTCCGGCGGCAAGGTCTGAGGCGCGACCCGTCCTGGGACGTGTCTCATGCGCCTGTGCAGCATTGCAGCCACCCCATGATTCCCGCAGACGCGGCGGGATGTTCCGCCCCTCTGCCGCAAATTTGATGCGGCCCCCTATACTTCGCGCTCTTCGCAGACACTTCGCTTGACCCACCATGGCCAGTAAATTCCGAGTCGCAGCCTGGGTTGCCGTTGGCGCCATCACCGGCATCATGGCCACCCTGCAAGTCCAGGCGCTGGCGCGCAACACCGTCTCGCCGCTCCCGCTGGAGGAATTGCAGCAGTTCGCCGCGGTTTACGGGCTGATCAAGGCCGATTTTTTCGAGCCGGTCGAGGGCAAGAAGCTGGTTGAAAACGCCATCA
>JAFGXB010000096.1 GCA_016936875.1 Burkholderiaceae bacterium
ATGTCGGGCGACAAATGCACTTCGACACGCCAGAGCAGGCCGCCGCCGCGCTGCGCGACATCTCCGAGGGGTTCGGGCCGCACACGCAGGCGCAGTGGATGGCATTGACGCGCCCCATGCTGCGCCCTGAAGGCAATGGGTGGCGGCTGCATTACGACCCTGCGCTGTCCCAGCCTTTCACCGCAGCGAGCGCACAGGCCATTGCCGCTGGCGAAATTGCTCTGTGGCAGGCGTACTCGCAGATTGCCGCGCCCACCTTGGTGCTGCGCGGCGCAGACTCCGACATTCTCAATCCCCAGACGGCGCAGGCCATGACCGAGCGCGGGCCGAAGGCGCGGCTGGCGGAGCTGCCCGGGGTTGGCCATGCCCCCACTCTGGTGCAGGATGATCAGGTGGGCATCGTGCGCGATTTCCTGCTGTCGTGACCCCGAATCCGCCCGGACCGCAGGGCGCCTCGGCGCAACACCCCTGCACTGACGCGCGCGTGGCACAGGCGCGCGCCTATTCCGTCGCGCTGATCGACACCGTTGTGCTCGAAACTGGCGAGCCCGCGCTGGAGCATGCCGATGGCGTGTGCGTCATTCTTGCCGACATGGGGGCGGATGCCGAGGCGCAGGCAGCGGCTTATCTCAACCTGGTGGTGCCGCATCTGGCGCATCCGCAAGACCAGCTCCGCAAACATTTTGGCGACGCGCTGGCCACGCTGGCGGTGCAAACACGCAAACTCGTCGAAGTCTCCCGCATGGCGCGCGGCGGGCCGGATGAGGCAGAACTCCGGCGCAGGCATACCGAATTGCTGCGCCGTCTGCTGCTGGGGTTCTCGCGCGATTTGCGCGTCGCCCTGCTGCGTCTGGCGTCGCGTTTGCAATCTCTGCGGTTTTTCACCCGCACAAAAAACCCGGCGCCTGCAGCCTTTCTGGCTGAGAGTATGGAGGTCTACGCTCCGCTCGCCAATCGGTTGGGCATCTGGCAGGTGAAGTGGGAGATTGAAGACCTCTCCTTTCGCCTCTCGCAGCCCGCGATCTACAAAGACATCGCGCGCAAACTCGACGAACGCCGCGCCGAGCGAGAGCAGGGCATCGCGGCGGCCATCGTGCAGTTGCAGACCGAATTGCAGCAGCAACACCTCCGCGCACAGGTGGTGGGCCGCCCCAAACACATCTACAGCATCTGGCGCAAGATGCAGGGAAAACACCTGCAGTTTGAGCAAGTCATGGACCTGCGCGCCCTGCGCATCATCGTGGCGGACGTCAGCGCCTGCTACGCCGCGCTCAGCGTGGTGCACGCCCTATGGACGTCGTTACCCGAAGAATTCGACGATTACATCGCCAAACCCAAGCCGAACGGGTATCAGTCCCTGCACACTGTGGTGCGCACCGAAGCCGGACAGATTTTTGAAATCCAGATCCGCACCGAGAGCATGCACGCCTATGCCGAGCAGGGCAGCGCGGCGCACTGGGCCTACAAAGAGGCAGGAGCCAAGGGCTATCAGGGACAGTCGCAGGCCGGTGACTATCAGTCACGCATCGCCCTGGCGCGCCAACTCCTGGCCCTGCAACAAGAACTCGCTGGATCGAATGAGCCCGCGCCCACCGCGCTGGCCGAGCCCTCCGCAGAGCAGGAGACGGAAGACCGCATCTTCGTCTTGACGCCACAGGCCCGCATCGTCGAACTCGCCCGGGGTTCCACTGCTGTCGATTTCGCCTACGCACTGCACACCGATCTGGGCCATCGTTGCCGCGGCGCGCGCGTGGACGGGGCGATGATTCCGCTGACCACACCGTTGCGCAGCGGGCAGACCGTGGAGATCGTCGCCGCCAAAGAGGGCGGCCCGTCGCGAGATTGGCTCAATGCCGAGCTGGGGTATCTGCGCAGTCCGCGGGCACGTGCCAAGGTGCGTGCCTGGTTCAATCAGATCGCGCAGGAAGAGACCATCGCCAAGGGGCGGGCACAAGTGGAGCGGCTGCTGCAACGCGAGGGAAAAACCAGCCTCAGCCTGCAAACCCTGGCTGACGGACTCGGGTTTCGCGCGGCCGACGAGCTGTTTGAGCGCGTTGGCAAAGATGAGTTTTCCCAGCGCCAGATTGAAGCGTATTTGCGTGCAGATCCGTCTGCGCCAGCGCTGGAAGAGCCGGTTCAACTGACGAACGGCACCGCAGTGCGGAAAAAGCAGGCGGGACAGGTCCTGGTGGTTGGCATGGGTTCGCTACTGACGCAATTGGCCCAGTGCTGCAAACCCGCGCCACCAGATGCCATCGGCGGCTTTGTCACGCGAGAGAAGGGCGTGACCGTGCACCGCGCAAGCTGTCAGAACTTCCGCAACATCGCGGCACAGCATCCAGAGCGCGTGATCGCAGTGACCTGGGCCGGGCAAGACGACGGCGTTGCGCTGTATCCCATCGATCTGGAAGTCAGCGCCAACGACCGCCAAGGCCTGTTGCGCGACATCTCCGATGTGCTGGCCAAAGAGCGCATCAACGTCATCGGGGTGAATACGCGCTCGGCCGCAGGCCTGGCGCAGATGCGGTTTACCGTGCAACTTGCCAGCAGTGCCAAACTCAAGCGTGCTTTGGGCCTGATCGCCGACGTGCCTGATGTGCTGAAGGCCTCAAGGAAGTGATGGGCTCAGGCGAAACCATGCTAAGATATTGGGCTTCGTAGGCGGTTAGCTCAGATGGTTAGAGCGCTTGCTTGACATGCAAGAGGTCGTTGGTTCGATTCCAATACCGCCTACCAGATTTTCTGTCCTCCGTTGATGCGTTCGCGCCGTGCGCCCTAATGGCTGCCGCGCCTTGCAGCCTTTATCGCCGCCTCACCTGATTGCTCATGCATCCCATGTCATCGCTCCGAACTTGCTTGCAGACTCCCTGATTCCAGAGTTCCGCACGCGCGTGCATTGTGATGACGAAGTGCGGTCCAACCGCACTTTTTCATTTGAGGCAGACGCAACATGATTCAAATCACCTTGCCGGACGGTTCCAAACGCCAGTTTGATGCACCGCCCACCGTTGGCGAACTGGCGCAGTCCATCGGCTCCGGGCTGTTCAAGGCCGCCTTGGCTGCCAAGGTGGACGGCAAACTGGTCGACACCAGCCACCGCCTCACACAAGACGCCGCCGTGTCCATCATCACGGAGAAGGATGCCGAAGCCCTGGAAATCATCCGCCACTCGACCGCGCATCTTCTGGCCTACGCCGTCAAAGACCTCTATCCCGACGCGCAAGTCACCATCGGCCCGGTGATCGACAACGGCTTCTACTACGACTTCGCCTACCAGCGCCCGTTTACCCCGGAAGACCTGGAGAAAATCGAAGCGCGCATGGCCGAGTTGGCGCGCAAAGACGAGCCGGTGCAGCGTAAGGTCTTGCCGCGCGATGAGGCGGTGGAGTACTTCAAGTCGCTCGGCGAGCACTACAAGGCCGAGATCATCGCCAGCATTCCCGCGGGTGAAGACGTCTCGCTCTATTCGGAAGGCGCGTTCACGGACCTTTGCCGCGGGCCGCACGTTCCGTCCACGGGGCGTCTCAAGGTCTTCAAACTGATGAAAGTCGCTGGCGCTTATTGGCGCGGCGATCACCGCAATGCGCAGTTGCAGCGTATTTACGGGACGGCCTGGGCGCGCAAGGAAGACCAGGAGGCTTATCTGCACGCGCTGGCCGAGGCGGAAAAGCGCGATCACCGCAAGCTCGGCAAGGAACTTGATCTGTTCCATTTTCAGGATGAGGCTCCAGGTCTGGCGTTCTGGCATCCCAAAGGTTGGGCGCTGTGGCAGGCGGTTGAGCAATACATGCGGCAGGTCTATCGCGACAGCGGCTACCAGGAAGTCAAGGCGCCGCAGATCCTGGATGTCAGCCTCTGGAAGCGTTCGGGCCACTGGGACAACTATTCGGAGAATATGTTTTTCACCGAGTCCGAGAAACGCCAGTTTGCGATCAAGCCGATGAACTGCCCCGGGCACATCCAGATTTTCAATTCCGGTTTGCGCAGCTATCGCGACCTGCCCATCCGTTACGGCGAGTTCGGTTCCTGCCATCGCAACGAACCGTCCGGTGCGTTGCACGGGCTCCTGCGCGTGCGCGGCTTCACTCAGGATGACGGGCATATTTTCTGCACGGAAAATCAGATTGAAAGCGAGGTCACAGCCTTCCACCGGCAGGCCATGCAGGTCTACACCGACTTCGGTTTTACCGAGATTGCGCTGAAGATCGCCTTGCGCCCGGAAAAGCGCATCGGCGAAGACGCGGTGTGGGACAAGGCGGAATTCGCCCTGCGCGCGGCCCTGCAGGCCTGCGGCGTGGCGTGGCAGGAATTGCCGGGAGAAGGCGCGTTTTATGGCCCGAAGATCGAATATCACATGAAAGACTCGATCGGGCGCGCCTGGCAGGTGGGCACCATGCAGGTCGACTTTATGATGCCCGAACGCCTGGATGCCGATTATGTGAACGAACAGTCGCAGCGCGTGCGCCCTGTCATGCTGCACCGGGCCATTGTGGGCTCGATGGAGCGGTTCATCGGCGTGCTGATTGAGCACTACGCCGGCGCCATGCCCTTATGGCTTGCCCCGGTGCAGGCTGTGGTCATGAATATCACCGATGCGCAGGCCGATTACGCGCGGTCTGTTGCGCAAGCGCTTACGAAACAGGGCTTTAGAGTCGAGTTGGATTTGCGCAACGAAAAAATCAACTATAAAATACGCGAGAATGCATTGAACAAAGTGCCCTATCTGCTCGTGGTCGGTGATCAGGAGCGAGACGCAGGAACCATCGCGGTACGGGCACGCGGCAATGTCAACCTCGGGGTGCTGTCCCTGGAGGCGCTGACGCAAAAACTCTCCCAGGAAGTGCAGTCGCGCAATCAAGACCAGCAGTGAAATCACTGGTCTGGCAGCACATTGTTTTGAAGAATTGAAAGGTTTGAGCCATCGCTACGTTCCAAAGCCGTAATACACCGGAAAAACGCGCCCATCGTCTGAATCGCGAAATCACGCTTCCAGAACTCCGCCTGATCGGGCCGGAAGGCGAGCCCATCGGGGTGGTTTCTCTCGCCGAGGCGCTCAGGCTCGCCGAGCAGCATGATGTGGATCTGGTGGAAATCGCGCCGACTGCATCGCCGCCGGTCTGCCGCTTGATGGATTACGGCAAGTTCAAATACGAAGAACAAAAAAAGAACCACGAAGCACGGGCCAAGCAAAAACAAATCCAGATCAAGGAAGTCAAATTCCGTCCCGCTACGGACGATGGTGACTACCAGATCAAACTGCGTAACCTGCGTCGCTTTCTGGAAGAGGGCGATAAAGGCAAGGTTAGTTTGCGGTTTCGTGGACGCGAAATCACGCACCAGGACATCGGGATGCGGGTTCTGGAGCGGGTGAAGGCAGACGTCGAAGATGTCGGCCAGGTAGAGCAAATGCCGAAGCTGGAAGGGCGTCAGATGATCATGGTCATCTCGCCGAAAAAGAAAAAATAAGGCCTCTCAGGGCGTTTGAGCAAAATTGCTTGAATGCCTTGGCATGCCGGGATGTGTATTTTTTGCTGCGATGGCAGCGAAAAAAACTGCGGATCAACCGCAGTGGCGTGTGTTTTGCTCAGATGGGCGAATGCCGCAAAACAAGTGTGCGTGGGCTTGAAAGTGTCTGGTTCATCGTCAGACCGCCTGCGGATATGTCATATTTAACGGAGCAATCATGCCCAAGATGAAAACCAAGAAAAGTGCCGCAAAGCGATTTCGCGTGCGTCCAGGTGGCACTGTCAAACGTGGCCAAGCGTTCAAGCGCCATATCCTGACCAAGAAAACCACCAAGAACAAGCGTCACTTGCGTGGAGCAACAGCGGTGCACGACAGTGATCTGAAGCAGGTCGCCGCCATGATGCCTTTCGCCTGAAGCGCCCGCCGCCTCAGTTCGAACAATCAATCAGGATAAGGAGTCTTAAATGCCTCGCGTCAAACGTGGTGTGACTGCACGTGCACGTCACAAAAAAGTTCTCGACCTCGCCAAGGGTTTCCGCGGTCGCCGCAAAAACGTCTATCGCATCGCCAAAGAAGCGGTGATGAAGGCTGGGCAATATGCCTACCGTGACCGCCGCGCCAAGAAGCGCGAGTTCCGCTCGCTGTGGATTACCCGGATCAACGCTGCAGTGCGTCAGTCTGGCATGACCTATAGCGTGTTCATGAATGGAATGAAAAAGGCACGGATCGAAATCGACCGCAAGGTGCTGGCCGATATGGCCGTGCATGATGCGGCAGCATTTGCCAAAATCGTGGATCAGGTCAAGGCTGCAATGGCCTGACAAACCGCCGCCCTGTGCGGTGGTGTCTCGCTGTGCAAAGGCCTGTTTTGACAGGCCTTTGTTTTTGTTGCTGGCCGTGGTGTTGCGGCCTGTTCACTTTCAGTTTTTTCCTCGCCCATGAATCCTTTGCAGACTCTGATTGATCAAGCCAGCACCGAATTTTCTCAGGCGGCCGATTCCGTCTCGCTGGAAAATGCCAAGGCGCGTTATCTCGGCAAAACCGGGGTGATCACCGCGGAGATGAAGGGGCTCGCCGCGCTTTCCCCACAGGAAAAACGCGCGAGGGGCGCCGAAATCAATCTGGCCAAGCAGGCGATCGAACAGGCTTTGCAGCAGCGGCGCGAGGCCATCGAGCAGGCTTTGCTGCAGGCTCAGTTGCAGGCGCAGGCCATTGATGTCACTTTGCCGGGGCGCGAGCTGAATCAGGGTGGACTGCACCCGCTGACCCGCAGTTGGATGCGGATGGAGCACATCTTTCGTTCCATGGGATTCGATGTGGCCGACGGCCCGGAAATCGAGGATGACTGGACGAATTTCACGGCGCTGAATTCACCGCAAAACCATCCTGCGCGGTCGATGCAGGACACGTTCTATGTAGATGCGCGTGACGCGCAGGGCCAACCCTTGCTGCTGCGCACGCATACTTCGCCGATGCAGGTGCGTTATGCGCGGGCGCACGTCCAGCGGCATGCGGCGTCTGCCGAAATGCCGCCGATCAAGGTGATCGCGCCGGGGCGCACATACCGCGTTGACAGCGACGCGACGCATTCACCGATGTTCCACCAGTTCGAAGGCTTGTGGATCGGCAGCGATGTGTCGATGGCCGACCTCAAGGGAACTTTCACCAGCTTTCTGAAAGCCTTTTTCGAGCGCGAGGATATTCTGGTGCGGTTTCGGCCGTCGTACTTTCCGTTCACTGAGCCCTCCGCCGAGATCGACATGATGTTTGAAAGCGGGCCACTGAAAGGACGCTGGCTGGAACTGGCCGGCTCTGGTCAGGTGCATCCAACCGTGGTGCGCAATTTCGGTCTCGATCCAGAGCGTTTCATCGGCTTTGCGTTTGGCAGCGGATTGGACCGCATCACCATGCTGCGCTACGGCATTTCAGACTTGCGCCTGTTTTATGAGAACGATCTGCGCTTTTTGCAGCAGTTCGCTTAAGCCCGGGAAACAATCCCGGGTTCAGTCTTTTCACTTTTCATCCTGTGCTTCGTGCGGCGTGACCGCCAAGCTGGACTTCAACAACAGAGCCGATCATGCAGTTTCCCGAATCCTGGCTGCGCCAATTTTGCAATCCTGAACTCACGACCGAAGGGCTTGCCGAGACATTGACCATGGCGGGCCTCGAAGTCGAGGACGTGCATCCCGCCGCGCCAATGTTCTCTGGCGTGGTGGTCGGTCTGGTGCGTGCGGTGCAGCCACATCCCAACGCGGACAAGCTGCGCGTGTGCCAAGTCGATGTCGGCCAGGGCGAACTGCTGCAGATCGTCTGTGGCGCCCCCAATGTCATTGAAGGCATGTCCGTGCCTTGCGCCGTTGTTGGCGCAGAGTTGCCGCCGCAGCAGGAAGGGCAGGGCGCGTTTCGCATCGGCACTGCCAAGATGCGCGGGGTGAACTCGCAGGGCATGCTGTGCTCTGCGCGCGAACTGGGGCTGTCAGCCGACCATGCGGGTTTGCTTGCGCTGCAGGGCGCCCCTCAGCCGGGGGCGGATCTGCGCGCGGTGTTGTCACTCGACGAATCCGTGTTCACCATCAAGCTCACCCCCAATCTCGGCCATTGCCTGAGCGTGCTCGGCGTGGCGCGTGAAGTGTCGGCGGTGACAGGGGCAACGCTTCAAAAACCCCGGTTCGATGCTGTCCAACCCATGCTGGACGATCGCTTGCCGGTGCGCATCGAGGCGCCAGATCTGTGTGGGCGATTTTCCGGGCGCGTCATCCGTGGCGTGAACGCAAGAGCGGCAACGCCACAGTGGATGAAAGCCCGACTGGAGCGCAGCGGTCAGCGCAGTATTTCAGCGCTGGTTGATATTTCAAATTACGTCATGCTGGAACTCGGGCGTCCGAGCCATGTGTTCGATCTGAGCAAAATTCGTGGTGGTCTTAGTGTGCGCTGGGCACACGCGGGCGAGCAACTCGTTCTGCTCAATGGTCAAACCATCACCCTGAGCACGGACATGGGCGTGATCGCCGCGGATAACGGCGTTGAGTCGCTCGCGGGCATCATGGGCGGGGAGGCCACTGCCGTCACGCTGGACACGACCGACATCTATCTCGAAGCCGCCTTCTGGTGGCCGGATGCGATACGCGGGCGGGTGCGCCGCCTGAATTTTTCCACCGATGCCGCAGCGCGTTTTGAACGCGGCGTCGACTTTGCGACCACCGTCGAACACCTTGATGCCATCACGGCGCTCATTCTGCAGATTTGCGGCGGCAATGCGGGTCCTGTGGACGATCAGATCACCCAATTGCCGCAGCGCAAGCCGGTCCGCATGCGGGTGGCGCGCTGCGAAAAAGTGATTGGCATTTCCATTGGCGCGGCTCGCATGGGCGAGATTTTTTCGCGTCTGGGGCTGACGGCCACGTTTGATTCCAGCGACGAACCAGCCTGGATCGTCACGCCAGGCAGCGAACGCTTTGATCTGGAAATTGAAGAAGACCTGATCGAAGAAGTTGCGCGCATTCATGGTTACGCACAGATTCCTACGCATGCGCCGACAGGGCGCATGCAGCCCTTGCCTGTGCCGGAGTCACAACGCAGCCTGCACGCGCTGCGACTCAAGACGGCAGCGCTGGGCTATCAGGAAACTATCAACTTCGCCTTCGTCGATCCCAAATGGGAGCAGGATTTTGCGGGGCAGACCGACCCCATTCGCCTGCTCAATCCCATCGTCGCCCCGATGTCGGCGATGCGCTCCACACTCATCGGCTCCTTGATCAGTGTGTTGGCGGAAAACCTCAATCAGCGTGCCA
Organism: Burkholderiaceae bacterium; assembly: GCA_016936875.1. GTDB lineage: Bacteria > Pseudomonadota > Gammaproteobacteria > Burkholderiales > Burkholderiaceae_C > Thiomonas. The sequence continues at coordinate 9,258 of JAFGXB010000096.1, forward strand.
GGCGCTTGCGGCTCTTTGAAATCGGGCGGGTGTTCGCGCGTGACGCGCAGGTCGAAAACGGCCCCATGCAGGTTGCAGGAATTCGTCAACCAACCCGTCTGGCCGGCCTGGCCTACGGCTCCGCATTGCCTGTGCAGTGGGGGGAGGGCGAGCGCCGTGTCGATTTTTACGACGTCAAAGGCGATGTCCAGGCCCTATGCCGCGGCGCGGGTGCCCTGCAGTGGTTGCCATGTGCACACCCGGCGCTGCACCCTGGGCGCAGTGCGCAAGTGCTGCTGAACGGCGAAATTCTGGGCGTTGTAGGGGAGTTGCATCCACAGTGGGTGCAACGTTATCACCTGCAATTTGCACCCGTCGTGTTCGAACTGGACGCGGCCTTGCTGCAAGCGCAGCAAACGCCGGAATTTTCACCGATCAACCGCGTGCCGACCGTCCAGCGTGATCTGGCCTTTCAGGTGCCAGCAGCGATCAGCTACGCACAAATGCAACAGGCGATACAAGCCGCCATCCAGAACGTGGCGGTTTGCGGCATCATTCGGGACGTGCAACTGTTTGATTTGTTCGCCCCGACCGGCGAGGCGGCATCCAGAAGCATGGCATTCCGGCTGCAGCTTCAGGACACGCAAACGCTTACCGACGAGCGGGTTGATGCGGCCAGCCAAGCCTTGGTGGCTGCAGTGGCGCAAGAGACCGGGGCGCAGCTCAGGACCTGAGCGCCGCATGACATCACAATAAAACGTCCAACGAGGGAGAGACATGGCGCGCATCCAGATCGAGTCGGTGCAGACACCGACACTGACCAAATCAGAACTCGCCGACCAGCTTTACGAGCGCATTGGGTTCAACAAGCGCGAGTCCAAGGATATGGTGGATGCGTTTTTTGATCGCATCCGAGACGCCTTGGCGCGTGGAGAAGACGTCAAACTCTCCGGGTTTGGACATTTCCAGTTGAGAGACAAGGCGCAACGGCCCGGGCGAAATCCGCGCACCGGAGAAATCATTCCGATTGCCGCGCGACGTGTGGTCATTTTCCACGCCAGCCATAAATTCAAGCACCAACTCCAAAGCGTCGACCTGGTAAATGCGATCGATAGCATGCAGTGATTGATTGCCCGACGCGCGCGCTCAAGCGCAGTCAGTCCGTGTTGGTTTTTCGTTTCCAAGAGCAACGAAGCCAAATACATCATTTAACATAATGCACATATGCTATTTATAGAGACTGCCAAGCACACGACTGAAGATGCCGCTGCGCTTACCATCCCTTGGGTCGATCTTGCCCCAAGGCTTTGACGATCATGTCTGCGATGTCTTTGTGATGCATATTGGTGGCAAGGGTCAGTGCGGTATAGCCCATGGCGTTTTTCAGCTTGGGGTCTGCGCCCGCGTCGAGCAGCAACTTGACGGTGCTGTCGTAGCCAAAGTACGCGGCCATCATCAGCGGGGTTGAACCGTTGGGCGCGGCGGCGTCAATGTAGGCGGAATGATCAAGCAAGTACTTGACGATCTCGGTGTGGCCCCGGGTGGCCGCGTAGGACAGCGGCGTCCAGCCGGGTTTGTTGATTTCGGCGCCCTTTTCCACCATCAGCTTGACGAGGCCCAGATCGCCTTGCAGACAGGCAATCATCAAGGCGTTTTCGTCGGATGGCGTGAGCTGATTGAGGTGGATGTGTGGGTCGTCGATCAACAGCTTGGCCACTTTGAGGGACTTGTAGCGCAGTGCCAGATACAGGGCGGTATTGCCCTTGCTGTCCACCGCGTTGGGGTCGAATCCCTGCGCCAGCAGGCTGCGTACCGCGCCAACATCATCCACGTTCACTGCGCGGAAAAAGTCGGTGTAGGCGCCGGCATGCGCCCATCCGGCGGTGCCCGCGGCACACGCAATCATGCTGGCGGTCTGTAGGAAATGGCGTCGATTTTTGTTCACAATTCACCTTAATAACCTGCGTTATCTATTTGTTTTACTGTAGAAATAGCCGTGTGAAGTTGTCGCTGGTCTGCTCTGCCAGAGCACCCGCGCCAACGCCGCGCAATTCCGCCAGATAACTGGCGACGTAGGACACATAAGCAGGCTCATTGGTTTTCCCGCGGTGCGGCATGGGGGCGAGATACGGGCTGTCGGTCTCGATCAGCAGGCGATCGGCAGGTACTTGCACGGCCACATCGCGCAGCGCCTGTGCGTTTTTGAAGGTCACGATACCGGCGATGGAGATGTAGAACCCCAGATCGAGCGCGCGCCGCGCCACATCCCAGTTTTCGGTGAAGCAATGCATGACGCCTCTTGCGCGCCCCTGGCCTTCTTCGGCCAGAATGTCGAGGGTGTCCTCTGCGCTGGCGCGGGTGTGGATGATGAGTGGCTTGTTCACCTGCAGGGCTGCGCGGATGTGGACGCGAAACCGTGCGCGCTGCCATTCCATGTCGGCCTTGGTGCGGTCACCGAGACGAAAGTAGTCGAGCCCGGTTTCTCCGATGCCAATGACGCGCGGCAGCGCAGCGCGTGAGGTCAAATCGTCCAGCGTGGGCTCCAGCACGCCCTCGTTATCTGGGTGGACGCCAACCGAAGCCCACACGCCGGGGTAGCGCAGCGCGATGGCGTGCACGGCGTCGAACTCTTCCAGCGTGGTGCAGATATTGAGCGCGCGGCTCACGCCCTTGTCGTGCATATGGGCAAGCACCTCGTCGAGACGCTCTTGCAGCCCCGGATAGGCCAGATGGCAGTGGGAATCGGTCAGCATGAATCAGCAGGAACGGGGTCAAATGGTGTTGGTCGGTTTGCCGCTGGCTTCGGCCGCACCCAGCGCTTCTTCGATCTTGACTTTGAGATGCCGCGCCTTGTCGTCTGCCGGGAAGCGCACACCGATGCCTTGCGGCCGGTGGTTGGAGGCATTGGCCGGATTGATCCAGGCCACCTTGCCCTCCACCGGGTAGCGCTGTGGATCGTCCACGATGGTGAGCAGCAGGTACACGCCCTCCCCCAGCCGGTACTCGTGCGGCGTGGGCACGAACACGCCGCCTTCGGGGAAAAACGGAATGTAGGACGCGTAAAGCGCTGGCTTTTCCTTGATGGAGAGTTGCAGCACGCGCGGTTTGTTGGCAGATGCGGCGCTGGGGCGGGGTGTGGTCACCATGAATCAATCTCCTGTGGCGAAAAGCTGAGCAAATTCTAGGAGCAGCGTGTCGCTGGCGAGCGCCTGGTTCAAGGGAAACCCTGCCAGGCGTTGTTTTGCGCCCAGTTCACGCAGGGCATTGCCCAGGCTGATGGGCCCGGCACGGCGCGCCAGTTGGGTGAGCGCTTGCTGCTGTTGCGGCATATAGAGCGCCGCAGCGCCGGTCTGCACGCGCTGCAGGTCGCTGCCCAGCTTGAGCAACGCCGCCACGCCAGTGGCGTAATCGGGTGGTGGCGGCAAGGTGGACGACGTGGAAGACGCGCCTGGGCGCGACATCACGCCCAGCAATAGGTCCGCCCACTCCAGGCCGCTTGCCGGGTCTGTCTGGTAAATCGCCCCCTGACACCAGGCCAACACCGACGCCGCAGCGCCGGAACCCCCGAGTTTGTGCTGCGCTTCGGCTGGGGTGGGCCGGGGCATGGCGGCTTGGCGGCAACGGCTTCGGATGGTGGGCAAAAGCGCATCCAGGCGATGCGCGCCGAGCAAAAACTGCATCTGTTCCGGCGGTTCTTCCAGCGTTTTGAGCAAGGCGTTTGCCGCGGCGGGGTTGAGCGCGTCAGCCGGGTAAACCAGCGCGATTTTCGCTTTGCCCCGGTGGCTGGTGCTCACCGCCCATTCGTTGAGGCGACGGATCTGCTCGATGCGGATGTCCTGGCTGGCGGTCTTGGATTCGCTCCGCGCAGCGCCCTCGTCGGCGGGGTTCAAACCCAGGGCTGGCCACAGGGCTTCCGGGGCGGCAACGAGAAAATCGGGGTGCGTGCCCGCATGGACCAAGGCGCAACTGGCGCAGTGGCCGCAGGCGCGCCGGTCTGTCAGCGTGGCGGGAAGCCGGGCGGCCGCACGCTCGGCCTGACTGCTGTCGACTGGAGATTCACACAGCAAGGCATGCGCGGCCTGTTGAAGCGCCAACCATTTTCCATACCCTGGCGGCGCATGAATCAGCCAGGCAGAATTCATTTTGAATCAAACTCTAATAGAACTTTGTTCAAGTGATTTGTGATGTTTTTCTGCACCCGATCCGGTGCTTGCGTGCCATCGACAACCAGCCATTTTTTCGGCGCGGCCTCGGCCTGCTGCAGATAGTGCGCGCGCACGCGGGAAAAAAACTCCACGCTCTCTTGTTCGAAACGATCGCGTTGACGCGACTGGGCGAGCCGTTGCGCGGCCAACTCGGGTGGCACGTCGATGAGAATGATGCAATCCGGGCAGAGCCCCGGGTGCACCCAGCGTGCCAGCGCGTCAAGCCGCTCGGTGGGAATGCCTTTGCCGCCGCCCTGGTATGCCAGCGTCGCAGCGGTAAACCGGTCGCTCACCACGTCGACGCCATTGAGCAGGGCGGGTTCGATGACTTGCAGCACATGCTCTTGCCGGGCAGCGAACATGAGCAGCGCTTCCGTGGGCGGCCGCATGGCATCGTGCAGCAGCAGATCACGGATTTTTTCGCCGATAGCGGTGCCTCCAGGTTCGCGGGTGAGGACGACTTTGCGGCCAGCCGCCTGCAAAAAATCGACCACTGCCTGCAACTGGGTGGATTTGCCCGCGCCGTCAATGCCCTCGAAGGACACGAACAGGCCGGGACGGTAAGGATTGAGTGCGCTCATGGAGTGTTGAGAATGTAGCGGGCCACGGCAGCGTTGTGCTGCGCGAGGGTGTCGGAAAACTGGCTGGTGCCGTTGCCGCGGGCAACGAAATACAAGGCCTTGATCGGAGCTGGGTGGAGCGCGGCCTGCAGCGCCGACTCGCCAGGAAGGGCGATGGGCGCGGGCGGCAGGCCCTTGATCAGATAGGTGTTGTAGGGCGTGAGTGTTTGCAGATCGCGCTTGGTCAGATTGCCCTGATAGCGCGCGCCCATGCCGTAAATCACTGTCGGGTCGCTCTGCAGGGGCATGCCTGCGCGCAGACGGTTGATGAACACGGCGGCAACTTTGTCACGGTCTTGCGGATTGCCGGTTTCCTTTTCGATGATGGAGGCCAGAATCAGCGCCTGCTGGGGGGTTTGCAGTGGCAGGTCGGGCGCGCGATCGGCCCATGCGGCCGCAAGCCGCTTTTGCATGGCCTGATAAGCGCGGCGCAGCACGTCGATTTCGGAGGAATCCCGGGCGTACAGATAGGTGTCGGGGAAGAATTCCCCCTCGGGCGGCGTCTGCGCCGGGGCGCCGATGCGCTGCATGAGTTGCTGGGGGGTAAGGCCTGCGGCATCGTGCTGCAGGCCGGGCGCGCTGGACAGCGCCTGCAGCATTTGCCCGGCGGTCCATCCCTCTGGAATGGTGATGGACAGCAGCGTCTGGTCGCCCCGCGCCATGCGTTCGAGCAGTGCCCATGGCGTCATGCCCTGGGTGATTTCATAACTGCCGGCCTTGAGTTCCGCGCCGCGGCCGCTCAGGCGGGCCAGCCAGTAAAACAGGCGCGGCTGCAGGTCCGCGCCCTGCTGTTTGATCTGCCGCGCAGCCGACAGTGCCGAGCTGCCGGGGCGCACCGAAAAGTCGAGCGGGCTTTCGCGCAGGGCGATCGGGCTGTTCGCCCACCAGGCCAGCGCGCCGGCGGCCAACACCAGAACGAGCAGGCAGAGAAGAAAAAGTTTTCGCAGCAAAGGCACGTTGTCAAAGAAGAAGTCGAAGCCGATCGGCAAAGCCCGCTGCAGGACTGAGGCAGTGAACCTTCCTATACTAGTTGAGCCCCTGTTTCGGGAGTGCGCCGTTTACGCTGATCTCTCCTTATGCCCCTGTCATCCTGCCCCCTCGATTTTGTTTCCGTGCTCCGCGTCTCTGGCCCGCAGGGCGCGGATTTGCTGCATGCCCAGCTCAGCCAGGATTTTCAGAACTGGCCCGAGAATCAGGCCCGGCTGGCCGCCCTGCTCAATCCGCAAGGACGGATGCTGGCCGATCTGACCGCGTTGCAATGGGCGCCGGAGCAGATCGTTCTGCTGCTCGACGCCTCGATTGCCGCGCCGGTGCTCCAGCGTCTGCGCATGTTCGTGCTGCGGCTGAAATGCACCCTCGACGACGCCAGCGCGCAACTGCAACGCCACGGCCTGCTCGGCACTGCGCTGACGGATTACCCCGCCCACCTGACGCCCCCCGCGCAACCCTGGGGCTTGCGGCGGCTGGACAGTGGCGCGCTATTGCTGCGCCTGCCGCAAGCCGACGATGCGGTGCGCTGCATCCTGCTGACCGATGCAAACCAGCCCGACCAGGCCGCGCTGCAGGCGGAGCTTGCCGCCCTGCCCACTCTGTCTCCGTCCGCCTGGGCCTTGCA
>JAFGXB010000097.1 GCA_016936875.1 Burkholderiaceae bacterium
AGCTGGATGCGCTCAAATGGCTTGGCTTCGCGGCCGTGGACTGCGCCAGTTCAGGCATCCGATTCCTCACTGTCGCTTCTGTCATCGTAGCCTGGCTCTGCGGCGCTGGCGAAAGACCGCAGCCAGGGTTCGCGGTGGGCGATGGCAAAGGTGCCCGACTCGAACATCTGCATCATCTCGGCATAGATCTGCAGCGGCGCACGTTGCAGTCGCCAGCCATTGATGCGCAGGAATACGTCGGCCGTCGCAAAGGCAATGCGCTTGTTCCCGTCCACAAATGGGTGGTTGATTGCGAGGCTTTCCAGCAGGGCAGCAGCCTCAGCCACGATGTCGTCGTAATAGCCGGTCTGCGGGCGGAACAGTGCGGCCTCCAGTGCCCCTGGGTCACGCAGACCCGGCGCGCCGCCATATCGCTGCATCAGCAACCTGTGCATGCCGAGCACATCGGCCAAGCTCAGGTAATCGTGCGGCACGGCTTACTTGGCCAGTTCGCGGTAGAGGCTGTCGAACTCATCAAGGCTGGATGCGAAAGAAGCCATCACATGGCGGCGGGGGCGCTCCTTCTGCTGCCGGTCGATGTAGTCGCGCAGGGCATCATCGAGCACCGCCTGGAACTGGCGGCCCTGGCTTTCTGCGATCTGGCGCAGCGCTGCCAGCACCTCGGGTGCGGCCTGGGAAGAAAACTTTTCGCGGACAGTGGTCGTCATGGCCATCTCCATCATGATGAATCTTGATATTTCATGATATAGCAAGATGGGAATGTTTGCCACCGAGTGAATGGCGTTTGATGACTAACCGCGTCACAAATGGTCGAAACCCCTGTGGCGCGGGGTGCTGCTGGTGTTTCTCACCGAGAGAGCAGTTCAACGTAGGCCTGGTAGCTGTAACTCCGGTTCTTCTTCTGTCCGGTCATCTCCGTTACAACGCCCAGATCCTCCAGAACTTTTACGGCCGCCGTTGCTGTGGGAAAGCTGGTGTCCAGTTGCTGCCTCACGCGCTCAATGGTGAAGCGCGGTATCATTGGCAACATCTCGAACAGCCGGTAGCTGGCCGGACCTGCCTTGGCGGATTGCAGCAAGCGCCTGCGATCTGTAGCCACCAGACTGGCGACCTCGATGATGTTTTTTTCCGCATCGCCAGCGGCTGTAGCGACACCCTCTAGAAAGAAGATCACCCAAGACTCCCAATCCCCATCTGTGCGGATAGCTGACAGGCGACGGTAGTACTCAGCTTGGTGTTGTTTGAGGTAGCCGCTAAAGTACATCAAAGGCTCGGACAGTATCCCCCAGTGTTCAACCAGCACCGCGATCAGGAGGCGGCCAATGCGCCCGTTGCCGTCAAGAAACGGATGGATGGTTTCAAACTGCGCGTGAATGAGCGCTACCTTGACCATCGGTGGCAGCTCCTTCTCTTCGTCATGGATGAAGCGCTCCATGTCGGTCAGCAGGGTTGATATATGCTCCGGCGGCGGCGGTACGAAAACCGCATTGCCGGGCCGTGTGCCACCAATCCAGTTTTGCGACCGACGCAACTCCCCGGGTTGTTTGCCCGCGCCGCGCGCTCCATCCAGCAGGCGTCGATGTGCCTCGCACAATAGCCGTACGCTGATGGGCAGTCCTTTCGGATCGCGCAGTTGCTCCTGTGTCCAGCGGAAGGCACGCAGGTAGTTGATCACTTCTTCCACGTCGTCGGTGTTGCTGACTTTGAAACCTGCTTCTTCATCGAACAAGTCGGTCAGCGTGGCCTGCGTGCCCTCGATCTGTGACGTAAGCAGGGCTTCTTTGCGGATAGCACTATACAAGAGCCAATCAACCGAAGGCACCAAGCCGGAAACGCCCGCCAAACGTGCCAGCGCCAGTTCTGCCTGCCGATTGAGGTCAGTGAACACCTCGGGTGACAGGGCCGGCTCAGCTGGCGGCAAGGCGTGGGGTACGAAGGCACGCACCGACTCGTCCAGTGTCGTGGAAATTGAGTAGGTCCCAGTGATGCGTGTCATTGAAAGCTGTCTTTAGTAGAGCGTTATCAAATTAAAGCATTCTTTAGTGTGAATGACAACGATTAAAGACTGCTTTCATTGCCTCATAGTGAATCATTTTGTCCGACTTAGGACAAAGGACTACGCCACAAGTATGGGCTCAGAGAGTTTGCGTGGTGCTACGTTACCAGACCCAACCCGTATTGGATTTTTGGCATAAAGACAGATCTGGAGCCGGAAACGCTGAAAACCGGGAGTTTCTGCAGATGGCCACGCGCAGCACAGGTGGCCCGAACCCCGCGTGGTGCCGGGATTTCGGGCAAGAAAATGCCCGGGATTATCCGGGCCCTTCAATCTGGTGGCGGACGGTTGACCATGTGCTGACTGGCCTCCCGAGCTTATGAGCACTTCTGCGGGCGTGAGCGGGTGCAATCAGGCTTTTCGTTTCAGCCGCTCCACTTCGGCGCGGAAGGCCGGGGTCAGGTCTGCGATCAGGGATTCGATGTCGCGCACCTGATGTTGAACCGTCAGCACGGCGATGCCTTGCGGCACGAGGTCATAAATGACGAAGTGCTGCCGCGCAGTAACCATCAGAAACGGCGCCGAACGGTACTGCCGCAAGCGGTCCTTCTCCGGGTTGGCGGCAGCAACGCCCATGACCGCGTACAGATCGGCGAGGTACTGGTCGGCAACGTCTTCGCCCCATTCACGGCGTGACCGCGTGTGGATGCGGCGTAAATCCAGCGCCGCATTGCGGGTCAGCAGGAACGTGGCGGGCGATGGCACTTCATTGCCAGCCATCGGCTTCCTTGCGGTCGAGCACCGCCATGTCGGTCTTGAAGTCACCACTGGATGCGAAGACACGGCCCGCCGCCAAGTCTCGATAACCAACGAGGATGGCGTCCTGCACAAACTGGCCGTCGCGCCGTTCCATGTCGCGGCGGATCAGGTCGCGCACGTATTCGCTGGGCGTTTCGTAAAGCCCCGCTTCGCCGACCATTCGATCCACGAATTCAGCCAAGGGTTGCGACAGGCGGGCGTTGATGCGTTCAGACATAGGAACCTCCCGGAGCGATCAGATAGCAGCATTGTCGCACCAATGGCTGCATCTGTCGCAACTATAGCGCACGCAGAAGACGGGCACCAGTACTGGCACCTAATTTCGCTCATTTCGCCCCGAGGAATCACGGGCAATCCGTTGTCGAGACACAAATTTCGCTGATTTCGCCAAGTTCGAGCTGCTTCTCGATGCGATACCCCATCGCCCGGTAGCCCCGTTGCCGCTAATCCCACATCCGCAGCAAGACCGGATGGCCGGTGTCCACGAAATCAATGATTCGCACATCGGTCTTGCTGGCGTGCGCCCGGTGTAGACGCCCAGCGTACTGTTGCAGCGTGCCCTTCCACGAGACGGGCATCGCAAGCACCAAGGTATCCAGCGGCGGGTGGTCGAAGCCCTCGCCGACCAGCTTGCCGATGGACAGGAGAACGCGCGGTGCATCGGGCGGCAGCGCATCGAGGTCTGCCACCAGCGCCGCTCGCTGCTTCCTGGACATTCGACCATGCAACACGAAAGGCACCGGTTCCAGCCCATCGAGGGTCGCTTTGATCGCATCCAGGTGTTCCGTGTGTCAAACAGCGTTTAAAAATGCCAGCCACCCCCAGGTTTTTCTGGCTGATGTGGTCACTGAGGATGGGCACGAGGGTCTGCACATTGGTGTCAAAGCTGTGCCGCCACATGGCCTGCAGCTTTTTCAACGCGTTTTCATTCCGGTAGCTGCTGCCGTCCCAGTCGATGACCATCATCGCCACGTCACCGTCGTCGGCCAGCATACACAGCAAGGCGTCATCGGCGTCCTTGTCGAGCGAGGCCTTGAGCTCGTCCTCAAAGTCGGCCAGAACTTCCACGTACAGATCGATGCTCAGTGGGCTCTGCCCAGACAGCGCAGACTGCAGATCAGCGACGATTTTCTTCTGGTTGGTCATCGTCGACATTTTCGCTGCAAGGGTCCTGCTTGCCCGAAGCCGACCGAATGGGGCCACCCAGTGGGAGGTCGTGACGGGGTTTGATACTTGACCGGTGGTCTTAGTTTACGATGAGCCTGTGCGCGTAAGTGGTTGATTTTGATAGGCCACGATCTGCGCCTACCCGCAGGCCAAACGGAGAACAGAGACGGCTCTGCCAGAGAAAGTGGCCGATTTCGGGCGTTTCGACTGGTGATCACGCGCAGCACAGGTGGCTCGAACCCCGCGTGGCGCCGGGATTTCAGGCAAAAAAATGCCCGGGATTATCCGGGCCCTTGTGTGTGGTGGAGCGGAGGAGGATCGAACTCCCGACCTTCGCATTGCGAACGCGACGCTCTCCCAGCTGAGCTACCGCCCCATGAGCGC
>JAFGXB010000098.1 GCA_016936875.1 Burkholderiaceae bacterium
CGGCCGAAGCGCGTGGTCAGCTCCCGGCGCTCGGCCAGCAGCGGCAGGATGTAGGCGGTAGACGACATCGCCAGCGCCACGCCCACCAGCGCCGCACCCGTCCACCCCAGGCCCAGCGCCGCAGCCAGGGCCGCGGCCGGCAGCGCCACCCCGGCCATCTGCAGCGCGCCCAGGCCGAACACCTGCCGCCGCAGCGCCCATAGACGGCTGGGTTGCAGCTCCAGGCCGATGAGAAACATCAGCAGGGTGACGCCCAGCTCGGCGGTATGCAGCACCGACTCCGGCTGGCTCACCACGCCCAGGCCGTAAGGCCCGACGGCGATGCCCGCCACGAGATAGCCGAGCACCGAGCCGAGGCCAAAGCGTTTGAACAGCGGAACCAGCAAAACGCTGGCGGCCAGCAGGGTGAGCAGGGCGGTGGCGGACATGACGCGATGGTAGAGACTGCCGCGCCGTGGCGCAGCCGTGCTGCCTGTGTTGATTGATCAGGTGTTCTCAAGGAAACGCAGGGCCGCCCCAAGTGTCCTTGACCCCCACGGGGGGGCGGGTCGGCGAGCCGACCCTGGGGGCGCTCAGAAGGAGGAACGGGTCATGAGCAAGGCCATGCAACGGCCTCCCCCTCCCAGCCTCCCCCACGGCGTGGGGGAGGAGCTGTTTTGCTCTCCCTCCCACTGCGGGGAAGGCGCCGCTTTGCTCCCTCCCCAGCAGTGGGGAGTGCCGGGGCGGGGTGAGGTGCGGTTTCAAACCTCACCGTGCCCGATCAATAGCGCGCGGCGGTGGAAGCCGCTGGCAGCGGGCCGATGGCGGGCGCGTCGTCATCTCCCCAGCCCCCGCCCAGGGCCTGAATCAACCCGACGCTGGCGGCGTAGCGGCGATTCAGCAGGGTGAGCTGCGCATTGCGGGCGCTGGTGGCCGTGGTTTGCGCCGTGAGCACGTTGAGGTAGGGCGCGGTGCCCGCCTTGTACTGGTTTTCGGCCAGGCGCAGCGAAACGTCGGCGGCCTGCACCACCTCGGCCTGTTGCTGGGCTTCCTGCGCCAGGATGCGTTGCGCGGCGAGGTTGTCTTCCACCTGTTGCAGCGCGGTCAGCACGCTTTGGCGGTAGCTGGCGACGGTCTGGCGGTAGGCCGCCTGGCTGGATGCCACTTGCGCGCGGCGCAGCCCGCCGTCGAACAGCGTGGCCGCGAGTTGCGGGCCGATGGACCAGAACAGCGAAGGCGCGGAGAACAACTGCGCGATGCGCGCCGCTTGGCTGCCACCTTGCGCCGACAGCGTGAGATTGGGGAACCACGCGGTCTGCGCGACGCCGATCTGGGCGTTGGCCGCGGCCACCTGCGCCTGTGCCGCGGCCAGATCGGGACGGCGCTGGAGCAATTGCGCGGGGATGCCCGCAGGAATGGCCGGCACCGCAGGCAGGGTGCTCACCACGGGCAGCGAAAACTCGGACGGCGGCTTGCCCACGAGTACGGCGATGGCGTTTTGCAGCTGCACCCGGGTCACGCCCAGATCGGTCAGGCTGGTCTGCGCCTGCAGCAGTTGGGTGCGCGCCTGGGCGACGTCGGCGGCGGTGTCCACTCCGGCCTTGTAGCGGTTGTCGGTGAGCTGCAGGGCGCGCTGGTAGGCGGCCACGGTGTCGTTCGCCAGTTTGGTTTGCGCGTCCACGCTGCGCAGTTGCAGATAGCTGGTGGCCAGGGTGGACTGCAGGCTGAGCTGGGTGCTGGCCAGTGTGGCGGCGCTGGCGGCGGCGCTGGCCTGCCCGGCCTGTACCTGCAGGCGCACCTTGCCCCACAGATCGGGCTCCCAGCTTGCGCCGAGTGAAGCGCTCAGGCTGTTGCCAACCGTGCCGATATTGGCGGTTTTGGCGCGCGTGGCCGATGCGCCCGTCGTCAGTGTGGGGTAGTAGGCGGCCTGCGCCTGCGACACCGCGGCCTGCGCCTGCTCATAGGCGGCGAGCTGGGCGGCGAGGCTCTGGTTGTGCTGCGCCACCTGGGCCTCAAGGTCGGCCAGCACCGGGTCGTCGAACACGCTCCACCACGCGCCGCGCGGCGCTGCAGCCAGTGCCTGCGCGGGCTGCCAGTCGCTGTTCGCCTGGGTGTAGCTGGCGGGCAGGGCGACTTTCACCGCGGGTTCGGGCGGGGTGGCGGCGCAGGCGGCCAGCATCAAGACCAGCGGGACGGCGAGCGAGAGGCGGGACGGGACGATGGTTTTCATGGGATTCAGGCCGGAGAGTCGAGGGGGGCCGGGCGGTCGCTGCGGCCGAACTTGCGCAGCGTCCAGCGGCGCAGGCGGTCGAGTTCGAGGTAGATGACAGGCGTGGTGTAGAGGGTGAGCGCCTGGCTGACGATCAGTCCCCCGGCGATGGAGATGCCCAGCGGCTGGCGCAGCTCGGCGCCGTTGCCGGTGATGAAGGCCAGCGGGAGCGCCGTGCCCAGTGCGGCCAGAGTGGTCATGAGGATGGGGCGCAGCCGCAGGGTGGCGGCCTGATAGATGGCGTCGCGCGGGTTCATGCCGTGCTCGCGTTCGGCGCTGAGGGCGAAGTCGACCATGAGAATGGCGTTCTTTTTCACAATGCCGATGAGCAGGAACACCCCGATGAGGGCGATGATGGAAAACTCGGTGTGTGTGAGCTGCAGTGCCAGCAAGGCGCCCAGGCCCGCTGGCGGCAGGGTGGACAGGATGGTGAGCGGATGCAGGGTGCTTTCATACAGCATGCCCAGCACGATGTAGATGGCGAAGATGGCCGCCATGATGAAAAGCGGCTCGTTTTTCAGGGTATCGGAAAACAGTTGCGCCGTGCCCTGGAAGCCGCCGTGAATCTCGGAGGGCAGGCCGATGGCCGCCGTGGCCTCGTTGATCTGGGTCTGCACGGCGCTCAGCGACACGCCCTTGTCGAGGTTGAAGGAAATGGTGGACGAGACAAACAGCCCCTGGTGATTCACCGCCAGCGGCGTGTTGGTCAGTGCATAGTGCGCCAGCGCCGACAGCGGCACGCGCTGGCCGTTGCTGCCCACGACGAACACATCGTTCAGCGCCTGCGCGTTGTTCTGGTATTGCTGCGCGGCTTCCATCACCACGCGGTACTGGTTGAGCGGGGCGTAGATGGTGGAGATGAGCCGCTGGCCGAAGGCGTCGTTGAGGGTCTGGTCGATGGTGGACACCGGAATGCCGTAGCGCGCCGCGGCCGCGCGGTCGATCACCAGCGAGAGCTGCAGACCGTTGGCCTGCTGATCGCTGTTGACATCGTTCAGACCCGGAATGCGCTTGAACGCCGCGAGCACCTTGGGCTCCCATTCGCGCAGCACGTTCAGGTCGGAGGCCTGCAGGGTGTATTCGTACAGCGCGGCAGACGGCCGCCCGCCGGCGCGGATGTCCTGCACCGGGAACATGAAGGTCTGCGTGCCCGGCACGCGAGACAAGGCCTTGCGCAATTCGACAATGATGGACTGCACGCCTTGGCGCTGGCTCAGTGGTTTGAGCTGCATGAACATGAAGGCGCTGTTGGTCGTGCCGCCGCCGGTGAAGGCCACCACGTTTTCCATGCCCGGGTTCTTGCGCACGATGGCGACGATCTGTTCCAGCTTTTTGCTCATCTCCTGGAACGAGATCGACTGATCGGCCTGCACCGAGCCGATCAGCAGTCCGGTGTCCTGCGTGGGGAAAAAGCCCTTGGGCACCACCTTGAACAGATACACCGTCAGCCCGATGGTGGAGAAAAACAGCACCAGCATCAGCACCGGGTGCAACAGCGCCCAGCGCAGGCTGCGGGCGTAGCCGTGGTGAATGCGATTCCAGCCCCGCTCCAGACGGGACACGCGGGCGCCGCTTTCCACTGCGGACGTGGGCGCAGCCGAGGCGGGCCGGGGTTTCGCCCGCAGCCAGCGCGAGGCCAGCATCGGCGTGACGGTGAGCGACACCAGCAGCGAAATGCCGATGGCCACCGACAGGGTGACGGCGAATTCGTGGAACAACCGCCCGACGATGCCGCCCATGAACAGCACCGGAATGAACACCGCCACCAGCGAAATACTCATCGACAGCACAGTGAAGCCCACTTCGCGTGCGCCACGGTAGGCCGCCGCCAGCGGCGAAAGCCCCTCCTCCACATGGCGCATGATGTTTTCCAGCACCACGATGGCGTCGTCCACCACAAAGCCGGTGGCCACGATCAGGGCCATGAGCGACAGGTTGTCGAGCGAGTAATCGAGCAGCCACATGGCGGCAAACGTGCCCACCAGCGACAGCGGCACGGCAATGGCCGGAATGAGGGTGGCGCGCCAGTCGCGCAGGAACAGCCACACCACGGCAATCACCAGCAGCACCGCCAGGATGAGGGTTTTTTCCACCTCGTCGAGTGAGGCCCGGATGGTGGTGGTGCGGTCGGACATGATGGTGATGTTGATGGCCGCCGGGATCGCGGCTTCAAGCTGCGGCAGCGCCGCCTTCACCCCTTCGACCGCATCGATGATGTTCGCCCCCGGCTGGCGGTAGATGATGAGCTGCACCGAGGGCTGGCCGTTGGCCAGGCCCATGTTCTGGTTGTTCTGCAGGCCTTCACTGACCTGCGCAATCTGGTCGAGGCGGATCGGCGCGCCGTTCTTGTAGCCCACCACGATGCGCTGGTAGTCCTGCGGCGTGGTGAGCTGGTCATTCGCGCCCACCTGCCAGCGGTTCGCTGCGCTGTCGATGGCGCCCTTGGGCGTATCCACATTGGCCGAGGCGATGGCCTGGCGCACCTGCTCCAGGCCCAGCCCCATGCCGTTGACGCGGGGCAGATCGAGTTCCACCCGCACCGCGGGCAAGGCGGCACCGCCCACGGTGACCGAGCCGATGCCGTCGATCTGCGAAATTTTCTGCGCCAGAATGGTGGAGCCCGCATCGAACATCTGCCCGCGTGACAGGCTCTTGGACGTGAGCGACAGAATCATGATCGGCGCGTCCGCCGGGTTCATCTTCTTGTAGGTCGGGTTGCCGCTGAGTCCGCTGGGCAGCAGCGGCATGGCCGCGTTGATGCCCGCCTGCACTTCGCGCGCGGCGTCATTGATGTTCTTGGACAGGTCGAATTGCAGGATGACGCGGGTGGAGCCGAGCGAGCTGCTCGATGTCATTTGCGAGATGCCGGCAATGGTGCCCAGGCTGCGTTCCAGCGGAGTGGCCACCGTGGCCGCCATGACTTCCGGGCTGGCGCCGGCCATTCTGGCGTTGACCACGATGGTGGGGAAATCCACCTGCGGCAGCGGTGAGACGGGCAGCAGCTTGAAGGCAATCAGGCCCACCAGCAGCACGGCCAGCGCCAGCAGGCTGGTGGCAACGGGGCGGCGGATGAACAGGCCCGATGGGTTCACCTCGCCTCCTCGTCAGACAGCGCGGCGGCCGCAGGTGCGCTGCCGAAGGTGCGCGCCCGCCATGCCGCCGTGCGGTTGGCGAGCCGGTCGAAGGCCAGAAAGATGACCGGCGTGGTGAACAGGGTGAGCACCTGCGACAGCAGCAGACCGCCAACGATGGCAATGCCCAAAGGCTGCCGCAATTCCGAGCCCATGCCGGTGCCCAGCGCCAGCGGCACGGCGCCAAACAGCGCGGCAAAAGTGGTCATCAGGATGGGGCGCAGCCGCAGATGCGCGGCCTGCAGCATGGCTTCATCGGCGGGCAGCCCTTGATTGCGTTGCGCGTCGAGCGCGAAATCCACCATCAAAATGGCGTTCTTCTGCACGATGCCGATGAGCAGAATGATGCCGATGATGGCGATCACCGTGAGGTTGTGGCCCGTGCCCATCAGCGCCAGCAGCGCGCCGATGCCTGCCGAGGGCAGGGTGGACAGAATGGTGATCGGGTGGATGTAGCTCTCATACAGCACGCCCAGCACGATATACATGGTGGCCACCGCGGCGAGCAACAGCCAGAGCTGATTGGAGAGTGCCGACTGGAATGCGCTGGCCGCCCCCTGAAACGTGACGACGACCGAGGCGGGCAGGGCGGCCTGTTTGGTGACCTGATTGATCGCGTCCACAGCCTCGCCCAGCGACACGCCGGAGGCGAGCTGGAAGGAAATCAGCGCGGCGGGAAATTGGCCGATGTGGTCGATCGCCAAGGGCGTCGCGCGCTGCGCAATGGTGGCGATGCTCGACAGCGGCACCGCCTGTCCGTTGCTGCCGGTGAGGTACACGTTTTCAAACGCGCTCAGGCCGGGGTCGCCCGGATTCTGCACACTTAAAACAACACGGTATTGCGCCGATTGCGTGAAGATGGTGGACACCAGCCGTTGGCCGAAGGCGTTGTACAGCGCGCTGTCGATGGCGCTCATGGTGATGCCCAGCCGCGAGGCCGTGCTGCGGTTGACATCGACATAGGCCTGCAAGCCCTGATCCTGCAGATCGCTGGTCACCCCGGCGAGCTGCGGCAGCGTCTTCAGCCGGTCCATCAGCGCCGTATTGGCCTTGCCGAGTTCTTCGGCGCTGGTGGCCGACAGACTGAACTGGTAGGGGTAGCGGCTGGAAATGTCGTTGATGGTCAGGTCTTGCACCGGCTGCAGATAGGCCTGGATGCCCGACACCTGGGCTGCGCGCGCATCGAGTTGGCTGATGAGGGGCTGCACGCGCGGCCGCTCATCCAGCGGCTTGAGGTTGATGAGCAGCCGCCCGGTGTTCATGGTGGTGTTCACGCCGTCGATGCCGACCACGGAAGACACCGAGGCGACCGAAGGGTCTTTGAGCAGGGCGTCCACCAGCGCCTGCTGGCGCTGCACCATGGACTGGAAGGACACGTCCTGCGGCGCCACGGTGGTGGCCTGGATCATGCCGGTGTCCTGCACCGGAAAGAAGCCCTTGGGGATGAGGACATAGAGCAGCACGGTGAGCGCCAGCGTGGCCAGCGCGAACAGCAGCACCAGCGGCTGATGCCGCAGCACCCAGCGCAGCGCGCGGGTGTAACTGGCCGACAGCCGATCGAACAGCGCCCCGGTGGCGCGGTACAGGCGGCCCTGTTTTTCTTCGGGCGTGTGCCGCAGCAGCCGCGCCGACAGCATGGGCGTGAAGGTGAGCGACACGATGGCCGAAATGACAATGGCCACCGCCAGGGTGATGGCGAACTCGCGGAACAGCCGCCCCACCACATCGCCCATGAACAGCAGCGGAATGAGCACGGCGATGAGCGAGAAGGTGAGGGTGATGATGGTGAAGCCGATCTGCCCCGCGCCCTTGAGCGCGGCGGTCAGCGGGCGTTCACCGGCTTCGATGTAGCGCGAGATGTTCTCGATCATCACAATGGCGTCATCCACCACGAAGCCGGTGGCGATGGTCAGCGCCATCAGCGTGAGGGTGTTGATGGAAAAGCCGAACAGATACATCGCGCCGAACGTGCCCACCAGCGCCAGCGGCACGGCGGTGGCGGGAATGAAGGTGGCGCGCGCACTGCGCAGGAACACGAAGATCACCAGCACCACCAGCAGCACCGCGAGCAGCAGCTCGAAGGTCACGTCGGAAATGGCGGCGCGGATGGTCACGGTGCGGTCGGACAGCACCGTGAGCTGGGCCGCGGCCGGCAGTTGCGTCTGCAGGCTGGGCAGCAGTTTTTGAATGCTGTCGACCACCGCGATGACATTGGCCCCCGGCTGGCGCTGCACGTTGATGACAATGCCCGGCTTGCCGTTGACCATGGCGGCCTGCCAGGCGTTCTCCGGCCCGGTGCTGATGGAGGCCACATCGCCCAGCCGAACCGGCGCGCCGCCCGAGTAGGCGATGATCATGTCGCGGTATTGCTGCGGCGACTGCAACTGGTCGTTGGCGTCAATGGTGAAGGATTGCTGGCTGCCGCTGATGCTGCCCTTGGGGCTGTTGACGTTGGCCCCGGCGATGGCGGTGCGGATGCTGTCCAGGCTGAGGCCGCGCGCGGCCAGCGCCGGGCCGTTGACCGCCACACGGATGGCGGGTTTGTGGCCGCCCGACAGGGTGACGAGGCCGACGCCGGACACCTGCGACAGCTTCTGGCTCAGACGGGTGTCGGCCAGGTCGTACAGGGTGGTGAGCGGCAGCGTGGCCGATGTGAGGCCCAGGGTGATGACGGGCGTGTCGGCCGGGTTCACCTTGGCGTAGATGGGCGGCTGCGGCAGGTCTGTGGGCAGCAGGCTGCTGGCGGCGTTGATGGCGGCCTGCACTTCCTGCTCCGCCACGCTGAGCGACAGTGACAGGTCGAAGCGCAAGGTGATGACCGAGGCGCCGCCGGAACTGACCGACCACATCTGCGCCAGTCCGGGCATCTGGCCGAATTGCTGCTCCAGCGGGCCGGTGACGGAGGAGGTCATCACGTCGGGGCTGGCACCGGGGTAGAGCGTGGTGACCTGGATGGTGGGGTAGTCCACCTCGGGCAGCGCGGCCTGCGGCAGCAGCTTGTAGCCCACGAAGCCGGCCACCAGCACCGCAATCATCAGCAGCGTTGTGGCAATGGGGCGCAGGATGAACAGCCGCGAGGGGCTGGGCCGGTCGGCGTCCTCCGCCGTTCCAAGCTCCGCCGCTGGCGGGGGAGGGTCTTGCTCCCTCGCCATGCGTGGGGAGGGTTGGGGTGGGGAGGTGGGTTCGTCTTGCGGCGCGCTCATGGTCAGCGCGCTCCGCTGGCGGCTGGCCTGGCGCGCGGGCCTGGCCTGGCATCGTCTTTTCCGCCACTGCCCGCTGCCTGCACCACATTCACCGCGCGGCCATCGCGCAGACGGTCGAGTCCATCGGTCACCACGCGCTCGCCGGCCTGCACGCCGCTGACGATCTGCGTGAGCTTGTCATAGGCGACGCCGGTTTTCACCACGCGCATCTTCACCTTGTTATCCGCGCCGATGACGTACACATAGGTGCCGGGTGCGCCCACGGCCACGGCGGTCGTCGGCACCACGAGGGCGTTGGGGATGGTGTTCACCAGCAGCCGCACGTTGACGAACTGGTTGGGGAACAGGGTCAGCTTCGGGTTGGTGAACTCGGCGCGCAGATTGAGCGTGCCCGTGGTGCTGTTGATCTGGTTGTCGGCGGCGACGAGCTTGCCGGTTTCGAGTAACTGGGTGTTGCGCGCATCCCAGGCCTGGGTGTCCAGGCGTTTGCCCGCCATGAGTTGATCGACGATTTCCGCGATGTTCTGCTGCGGCACGGCGAAGGTCACATCCACCGGCTGAACTTGGGCGATGGTGGCTACCGGCGAGGCGGAATTGGTGCTCGTGCTGGTGTTGCTGCCCACGGCGCCCGAGGTCGTCACCATATTGCCGGCGTCCACCGGGCGCAGGCCGGTGAGGCCCGCGACCGGGGCGGTGATGCGCGTCCAGCTCAGTTGCAGCCGGGCGTTGTCGAGCGCGGCCTTGTTGGCGTCGAGCGTAGCCTTGAGCTGGGCCACGGTGGCGCGCTGATCGGAGACCTGCTGCGCGGAGATGGAATCTTGCTTGAGCAGGGTTTCATAGCGCTGCAAATCGTTTTGCGCGCCGCCGAGCTGCGCCTGGGTCTGTTCCATCTGCGCGGCGGCCTGCTCCACGGCGATGCGGAACGGGCGCGGGTCGATCTGCGCGAGCAGTTGGCCGGCCTTGACCATCTGTCCCTGCTTGTAGTCCACGCTTTGCAGCAGCCCGGCCACACGCGGCATCACGTTCACATAGCTGCGCGGCGTGACCGTGCCCAGTGCGGTCAGCCACACCGGGACCGACTGCGTTTTGACGGTGGACGCGGTGACCGGCTGCGGCGGCATCTCGCCTTTCGCGCCACCAGGCCCCCGCATCTGTGCTTGCGCCGCATGTTCGCTGCCGATGAAGGACAGCCCCCCCAGGGCGACGAGAGTGATGCCCAAACTGCCCCACAGCCAGCGGCGCGTGTGGGTTTTGGAAGGACGCTGAGCGGAATGTGGGGAGGACGGATTCATGGGAAGGTCAGTGTGGAACGACGAACCAGACGGCATGTCAACATGCTGCCCGCAGGACATGAAAGCAGTATGCGGGGCGTGTGAAGAAGTTTGAAGCGGGGGCCGCCGCGCGGCGGCGGGGTCAGGCCTTGGGTTGGCGCTGGTGGTTCCAGTACACCTCGGTGCTGGCCGCGTCGCCCGCGCGGTTGAGCGTGCGCGCCAGCACGAACAACAGATCGGACAGGCGGTTGAGGTACTGGAGCAGCTCGGCGCGCAGCAACACCGCCGCTTCCGTTCCACCGGCCTGCGGCGCCTCTTGCGCCACCTTCAGCGCCACCTCGTTTGACACCGCCACCACTGCCCGCTCGGCGCGCCGCGCCACGGTGCGGCAGACATGCGCTTGCGCGGCGATCTGCGTGCCGCCGGGCAAAATGAACTCGGCCAGCGGCGGCAGCCGGGCGTTGTGGTCTTTCAGCGCGTCATCTAGTGCGGCCACCTGGCCCGGCTTGAGCAGCGTCATGCCGGGTACCGAAAGCTCGCCGCCGAGGTCGAACAGATCGTGCTGCACTTGTCCCAGCAGCGAGTCGATGGCGTCCGGCAGCCCCAGGCTGCGCAGCAGGCCGAGGTGCGAATTGAGCTCGTCAACATCGCCCAGCGCCTGGATGCGCGCGGC
>JAFGXB010000099.1 GCA_016936875.1 Burkholderiaceae bacterium
ATGCCCCACCGGCGCGCTGACTTACGCCTACCCGCGCGCGCCGGAAATCGGCGCGCGGCTACGCACCCTGCTGCACACCGCGCAGCGCGCCGGGCTCAAGCGCCCTGCGCTGCTGTTCCACAGCCAGGAGGCGGGCACAGACCTCATCGGCCAGCTGGGCCGACTTGCTGCAGCAGATTCGCGCATTCGCGGCGTGCCCGCGCACATCATTGCGGTACCGCTGTGGCATATCGCCTCTGTGGGTCTGGAGCTTTGGCTGTCTGCCGCAGCCTGGGGGGCGGCAGACATTCTGGTCTTGTCCGACGGGACTGAAGCGCCGGCTTATCTCCATGCCCTCCAAGGCCAGATGCAGATTGCCGAAACGTTGCTGCACGGCATGGGCTATGCGGGCGCGCGGCTGCGCCTGTTGCAGACCGCCGATGCGCGCGAACTCGACGCCTTGCTTGCGCAACCGCGTCCCACCGGCGCTGCTCCAACAGCGCAAGCCAGCTTCGCCGCACTGCCGCAAAAGCGTGCCACCCTCGATCTGGCGCTCGATCATTTGCTCCGCCACGCGCCCGCGCAGGAGGTGGCGTCTGGCGCGTCCGTCATCCCCTTGCCGCATGGCGTGGGGTCTCCGCTTGGCGCCATCCGTGTGGACGCCAGCCGCTGCACCCTGTGTCTGAGTTGCGTCGGTGCGTGCCCGGCGGGTGCGTTGGCCGACAATCCGCAGACGCCGCAGCTGCGCTTGATCGAAAAGAACTGCGTGCAGTGCGGCCTGTGCGTCAAGACCTGCCCGGAAGACGCGATCCGCCTGGAACCGCGCCTGCTCTGGGGGCCGCAACGCAGCGCGCCCCAGATCCTCAACGAAGCCCAACCCTGGCGCTGTGTGCGCTGCGGCAAACCCTTTGGCACCGTGCAGGCCATTGAACACATGGTGGCCCGGCTCGCAGGACACCCGGCATTCGCGGGCGCGGCCGCAGAGCGGCTGAAAATGTGCAGCGACTGCCGGGTGATTGACATGCATACCCGCGCCGACACCACCATTCACGATCTGCCTTGACCGCCATGCTTGCACCGCAACCCATGCAACACTCCGATGACGACCTGGCCGCACCGGGTAGCGACGAAGACGCGGCCCGCGCCGACCTCTGGGGTTTGCTCGCCCTCTTGTTCATCGCGCCGCCGTCACAGCAGATCTTGCTGCAACTGGCGGGCAAGCTTGCGTCAGGGAACACGCAGGGCGGCGCACTGCAACTGGCCTGGAGCCACTTGCTGCACACCGCGGGCGCGGTGACACCCGGGCAGGTGCGCGACGAATTTGAAACCCTGTTCGGCGGCACAGGGCGTCCTGCGGTCTATGTCTATGGCTCGTTTTACCTGGCGGGCGCGTTACACGAAAAGCCGCTGGCCCGGCTGCGCGCAGATCTGCAGGACATCGGGCTGGCCCGCCGCATCGACCTGGGGGAGAGCGAAGACCACTTCGCCATCCTCGCCGAAACCATGCGTTTTCTCATCGCGGGCGATGATCCTGTCGTGTGCACCCTGACACGTCAGCGCGATCTGTTTCAGCGCCACATCCAACCCTGGGGGGCGCAGATGTGCGAAGCCATCGAGGGTGACCGCACCGCACAGTTCTACCGCGCGCTGGCAGCATTCACCCGGGAGTTTCTGCAGATCGAACAGATGGCGTTCGACCTGCTCGATTGACCCGCCTCATACTGCCTTGGTGGCCATGTCCGTTTTGCAGTTCAGGCAAGGCGCCTGTACCAGATGGCCGTGCCACAGGCCGTGGGCGCTGCGTGCGGCCACCACGGTCCAGGCTCCAGCCAGTGCGACGATGAGCGCGGCGGCGAAGGCGGTGAAAAACGGCATGCCGGTGCGGGCACCCAGCGTCAGGCTGGCGGCGGTATAGACCCCCAGCGGAAAGGTGAAGCCCCACCAGCCCAGATTGAACGGCAGACCGCGCCGCATCTGAATGGCGGTAAGCGCCACGGCGGTCACCAGCCACCACAGCCCGAGGCCCCACAGCACCAGTGCGCCGATGACGCCCAGCGGCCCGGCCAGCGCGGCCACCGGCGCCATCACCGTGCCCGCGAAGGCCTGCGGCGCGGCGGCGCCCAGTGTCAGCAGGGCGAACGCGCCGGTGCCAATCGGCCCCAGGCTCAGCCAGGTGGACACGCCCAGCTCCTTGGGCGGCAATTTGTGCAGCGCCAGCCGCAGATAGAGCACGGTGAGAATGCCCAGCGCGATCGGCACCGACATGCCCCACAGCGCATACCCTGCCGCCACCAGCTGCTGCGCCTGCGCAGCGGGCAGATGCTGCGCCAGATAGCCCGCGCTGGACGCGGCCACTTCGGCCGGCACCACCGGCAGCAGCCAGACGCCGGTCATGCGCTCCAGCGCATGATCCTGCGCGGTGAACTGATACCAGGGCACCAGCCAGCCCGTGAGCAGGGACAGACCGGCGTCAATCCACCACAGATGCAGGGCCCACTGCGCAACGAGTGGATCGCCGGGATGGAACAGCACCAGGCCGTTGACCAACGGAATCAGCGCCATCGGAATGGCTCCGAGAAACATGGACTGCACCGGGTGGCGCAAGAGCGGCAGCGCGTCTTCGGTATAAAACAGCCAGCGCGCGGCGAACAGACCGGCAAACAGCGCGAAAATCACCGCATCTGCGATGAACAGGCCGTAAGCCAGAGCGTGCAGACCCGAAATCTGCGCTGGAAACTGTGCCAGCAGCAAAAAGGTGATGCCCGTGCCCATATTCACGGTGAACCAGTTTGGGGTGAATTGCCGCACTAATTCCAGGGGGGAGGGCAGGCGATTGAGTGGTTTCCAAGGGGACATGATGTGTGGATGGCTTGAATGGATGCGGAATGGAACAAATCCTAGGTTGCGATAATCAACAAGTAAAACGCATTGTTTTTCTTATTTCAAACATAAAAATTTATATAAGAGTCGGTCTTCCGCGCGCCGCTGTCGGCGGAATGACTCTTGCCACCGTTGATGCACCATGAAAACCCTTGCCGCCCCCGATCGTGACTTTCCCGGCCAGCTTTCCCGCAAATGGATGGCCTGGCTCTTGCTCTGCGCATCCGGACTTTTGCCTCTGGCAGCGGCCGCGCAGCCTGCGCACGACGTCGTCTCCGCCTCGCATTCCGCGCCTGCGTCAGTCGCTTTGCAGGCGGACTGGCGCGTGCATCTGGAGGCGGACGGCAAGGGTACGGATTCGCGCAGCGCGCAATTGCTGGTGTTGCTCGGCGGGCTGGGCGGGGCGGACGGTGTGGCCACGGCGCAGGACAAGGTGTCCTGGCCCGCCAGCGCGAGCGGCGCTTATCAGATCGACAGCACCCTGACCCCGCGCGGGGCGCTGGCCGTCTTGCTGCGTCGGCTGCACTGGGTGCGCATGGCGAGTGGAGCGGTGCGGGATGGCCACCCCACCTTGCGCGTGGCGAGCAATCAAAAGGGCGACCGCCCGGCCACCCTGATCCAGATCGACCACGGGGAGATGGTGGTGCGCACGGCGGGCCAGACCGCCTCCGCGCCTGCCGCGGCAGACAAGCCCGCGCCCGCAGGGCTCACCGACCCGCTCACCCTGAGCTGGGGTTATCTGCAGCGCCCGCTGCCGGACAAGCCGTTCACCGTGCCGCTGCTCATCAACGATGCGGTGCAGACCGCGCACATCACGCCACAACACATCACGCTGCGCTGGCAAGGGCAGGATGTTGCCTGCACATTGCTGGACGCCCAGAGTGAGCAAAGCAGCGCCACCTTGCGGATCTGGCTGCGGCAAAGCGATGGTCTGCCCTTGCAGGTGGAGTTGGGCATGGGCGACCGTTACGGGCTCAATGTGGTGCAGACCTTGGTCAACGTGCCCGAGGGCTTGTCAACTTTGCTGGCTGCGCGCCGCGCCGCGCTGGCGCGATAAGCTGTGGGCACCGTCGACGCGTTACGCTCTATCCATGGACGAGAACAGCCCCAACGACAGCATGTCATCCCCCGCCGCCGCTTCCCCGCCGCGCGTGCGCCTGCAAATCAAGCAGGGCACGGCGCTGGGCCCCGGCAAGGCCGCCCTGCTTGAAGCGCTGGAGCGTACCGGCTCCATTTCCGCAGCAGGGCGTGAACTCAATATGAGCTACCGCCGCGCCTGGCTGCTGATTCACAGCGTCAATCAGGCGTACAAGCAACCCCTGGTCGAGGCGAGCAAGGGCGGCGCAGGCGGTGGCGGCGCGCTGCTCACTCCGCTGGGGCGCGAGGTGTTGTCCATCTACCGCCGCATGGAGCGCAAGGCGCTGCGCGCCATCCAGCCCGATCTGGACGTTTTGCAGAAACTGCTGCACGAATAGCTACCCGGTAGTTGCGGTGTCGCGTGCTGCGTGCTGTTGCGTTTCAGCGCGGCCAGCACATCAGGTGTTCGGGCCGGGCATGCACCGTGGCGCTGCCGCCAACGCGCAGGCCATGATGCGCGATCAGACGTAAAGGCGCGCGCAGCCACACCCGGGCTTCCCCGCAGCGCAGCGCTGCCGTCACGCTCGCACCCTGCACCACCAGATGTTCAATCTGGCCCTGCAAGGGGTTCTCTGTATCGCCAGCCAGTCCCGGCTTGAGCGGGGGCAGGCGCACATCGTCTGGCGAGATGGCCCAGTCCACCAGGGCGCCCACGGGGTGGGACGGCAACAGCGGCGCAAGCAAGGGCAGATTGGCGCCGTCCCAATGCAGCAGGGTGAGCCCGCGCTCGGGAACATGCCGCAGCACGCGCGCAGCAAACCGGTTGCGCACGCCCAGCAGCGCGGCCGCGGCCACACTGACCGGACGCGCGAACACATCGGCCGGCGGCCCCTGCTGGATCACCCGGCGCCCAGACAGCAGCACCACCCAGTCGGACATGGCCGCCAGGCTGGCGTCATGCGTGGCGGCCAGCGCCGGAATGGAGAGCTGATGCATGCGCGACACCAGCTCGGCCATGATGTCGTCGCGGGTGCTGGTGTCGAGCGCCGAGGTGGGTTCGTCAAGCAGCAGCAACTGCGGCGAACGTGCCAGCGTGCGGGCCAGCGCCACGCGCTGCTGCTGTCCGCCGGAGAGCTGCGCGGGTCGCAGATCGATTTGGTTGGCCAGGCCGACCGACTGCAGCAGACTGATGGCCGCCTGCCGCTGCGCTGCCAGCTTGCCACCGAGCGCATAGGCCACGTTTTCCCACGCCCGCAAATGCGGAAATAGCGCGTAGCCCTGCGGCAGATAGCCCACCGGGCGACGCTGCGGCGGCAGCGCGGCAAAAGGCTCGCCCTGGCTCGGCACCAGACCAGCCAGCGCCTTGAGCACCGTCGATTTGCCCTCGCCACTGGCGCCGAGCAGCGCGGTGAAGCCGCGCACCTCGAAGTTGGCGTCGAGCGCAATGGGCAGGCGGATTTGCAGGTTGACGTGCAGGCTCATGGTGTCAACGCCCCGGCTGCCTGCGGCGCGACAGCGCGCCCAGCACCAGCGGCAGCGGCAGGCCAATGAGAAAGAACAGCCACAGCAGCGGATAGACCGCGGACAGCCCCGTGTCCTGCAAATTGACCCACAGCTTCACCGGAATGCCTTGCGGGTAATACGCCACGATGAGCACGATGCCGAACTCCCCCAGCGCCCGCACCCAGGCCAGCGCCACACCGGCGGCCAAGCCCAGCCCGGCCAGTGGCACGCTGATGCGCCAGAACGTGCGCCAGGGCGACTGCCCCAGAGTGAGCGAGATCTGCTCCAGCTCGCGCGGTACGCCTTCAAATGCCGAGCGCGCCGCAACGATGAAATAAGGCGCGCTGCCATACACCTGCGCGAGCAGAAAGGCGGCCGGGGTGTTGGTCAGATTCAGTCCGAGTCGCCCCAGCGGCTGGCCGATCCAGCTGTACGGCCCGTAACTCATCGACAGCAGCAGGCCCATGGCCAGCGGCGGCGTCAGCAAAGGCAGCAGCACCAACAGCTCGATGATCCACTTACCGCGAAAGGCGTGTCGCGCCAGCCACCACGCCACTGGGGTGCCGAAAAGAACCACAAGAGAGACAGCGGCCAGGGTGTAGAACACCGACACCCAGAGCGCGCCAAGATCACCTTGCTGCAAATGCAGCGCGCCCCACGGCGTGCTGATGAACAGACCAATAAACGGCAGGCTCAGAAAAGCCAGCCCCGCCAGGCCGAATGCCGCCACCACCCAGGCGCGCCGCGCGGGTTCCCGCATAGGGTGGAGCGGCAAGAGTGGCGCGGCGGCTGTATCCAGCGGAGTCAGGAGCATGCCGAGATTGTCGCCGCGGTTTGCGTTTACTTGGCCGACTGGAGGTCGCCGCCCTTGGGCGCGCTATAGCCGTAATGTTTGAACATCGCCTGCCCTTCGGTGCTGGTCATCAACTTCACGAAGGCCGCGCCCGCCTTGGGGTTGGGTGCGTTTTTCAGCACGGCGGCGTAAAACACCAGCGGCTGGGTGGACAGGGTGTCGGTCTTGCCACCCGGCAGGGTGATGTCGAAATGCGCCTTGCTGTACCAGTCCTTGATCATGCCGGGATCGCTGAGATTGATCTGCTCGGGCAGTTTGATATAAGGCAGCTTGTGCGAAATCACCGCGCTCAGATAGCCCGAGGTGGCATCGAGCTGGCCTGACTCCAGGCGCGACAGCAACGACGGCTCGGTAAAGATTTGCTGCGAGTTTTCCACCTTGCCGAGAATCTTGTCGGCCAAGCCCGGCTGTTTGTAATACTCCTGCGCCAGCAGCATGGTGAACACGATATTGCGGCCCTGGGGATCGACCTGCGGATCAGTGCGGCCGAAGTGGAGGCCGGGCTTTTGCAGCACGTCGTACCAGGCCATCTTGCCAGCGGCGGCGGCCTTGAAGTCGGCGGCATACTTGCTCTTGTCGCTGTAGACAATGACCATTTGCGTGCTGGCCACCGGCACGGCGGTGTCGATCAGCCCGGCTTTTTGCAGCACCTCGATCGGTCCCGGGGTGATGGAGACGAACACATCGGGGTTGATCTGCTTGGCCGCAATCAGGTGCGCCAGGCCGAATGCGCCCGCGCCCTGACCCTGATATTGCACATGATCCTGCTTGGCGATGGCGGGGCCCAGGCCCTTGTCCATCAAGGCGCCCATGGAGCCGGCATAGGCCACGGACAGAACGGGTTCGGCGGCGAAGGCACTTGCCGAGAAAACACCGGAGGCGCTCAGCGCAGCGGCGATGGAAAGCTTCAAAAGAATACGACGGGACATCGATCACTCCTCGATTGTTCTCATGGAAAAAGCAAATGACGCGCGGTCCGCGCCTTTGCGACATGTCCATGAAAATATATCGTAGCCCTGCACGCCAAGGTGTTTTCAGGTGTAAGGCAAGGGGAGGGCGCGCTGAAGGAAAAGGGAAAAGCAGGTCCGTCCCAAGTTTTCTTCCCTCGGGGCCGGGTGTTCAGGTGGATTCGCTGGCCTGGCGCTCGCGCAGTTGTTCGGCCACGCCCTGCATGGCGCGGTCCATCAGGCCCTGCGCCTCCAGCGGCAGGATGAGGCCTTGTGCGGCCATGCGCTCCAGCGCGCGGCGGGTCATGGAGTGGGCGCGGCCGCCCACCTTGCTGGAGAACATGTAGAACAGCCCTTGCGGGCTGCGCCAGGTGAGTTGCGCGCGGGCGCTGCGGCCCTGGATTTGCAACTGCACCCAGGTGCCGATATCGAGCGAGGCGATCAACCCCGCCACTTCGGCGGGCGAGAGCAACGCGCCTTCGCCCGGCGGCACGCTGGCCGGGCCTTGCGTAGAGGCTGCCGCTTCGTCGGCGGCCTGCGGCTCGGCGGGCACGTCGCTGGCCTCGATCAGGCCGCTGGTGACCTTTTCTTCGTTGCGCACCAGCGCTTCCGGCATGGCGCTGACTGTTGTGGCGCCGGGCTGCGGGTGCAGCAGGCGCGACCATTCGCGTTGCAGCAGCAGAGCGTCGTCGCGCGAGGTGGCTTGCTGCGCCTCGCCTTGGCCGCGGATGGCCTGCGCCTGCGCGTCCATCAGCCAGGTCATGAAGGTCTGCCGTTTGTCGGCCGGCAGGGAGATCAGGTCCAGGCCCTGGCTCAGGTTTTGCACCAGCGTGGGCAGCAGTTTGAGCAGTGCTTTGCGGTCGGCATCGAGCGTCTTGGGCTGCACGCTCCAGATCAGGTCGCTGGCGGTCTGCTTGCAGGTTTGCGTGGACTGCGCCTCTTCGCCAAAGCGCAGCACCGACTCGGCCAGCACAGTGGACCAATGCTCCAGCATGAAGTCGCGCAATTGGGTATGGGTGTGCAGGCGCGCGAACACCTCATGCAGATGGCGGTACAGCGCACCATGCAGCAGGCTGCGGAATTCCGCCCGACGCAGCGCGTCCACCGCATCGGCCTGTTGTTGCTCGACCACCGCGGCGCTCTCGGCGATGTGGCGCTGCAGGTCGGCGAGTTGTTGCTCGAACACCGTGGCGTCTTCTTCCTCGGCATTGACGATGGCCTCGACCATGCGCGAGAGAAAGGGCAGAAAGCGTTGCGCCGCGGGCTCGTCCACGCTGGAAAACCCGGCGCTGTATTCGGCCACGCGGTTGAGCAGCTTGCGCGTGGGATGGTTGCGCGAGCTGAACAGGCTGGCGTCGCGCAGGCCCAGGCGCAGCACCGGAATCTGCAGCCGCGCCAGTTGCGCCTTCACTGCGGGCAGCAGCTTGGGGTCGGCCAGGATGTGATCGAACAGCAGCGACACCACGTCGATGGTCAGCCGCTCCAGCGGGCGGTTGGCCACCTCGTACAAACTTTGCCGGTGCTGCTCGATGAGGTTGACCGCCGCCGCGTTGGCGGCGGGTTCGTCGCGCCAGTTCACATCGCGCAGGCCGAGGCGGTCGCTCAGCAGCAGGCGGTCGAGGGCGTCGCGCAACTGTGGATTGAGGCCAAACGCCTGACCAAACACGGAAGGGCCGAAGCCGGAAGCGCCGAAGCCCGAAGGCGCAAAACCTGAAGGACCAAAGCCGGATGGGGCAAAGCCGGCAGCCGCGCCGCCCGATGTCGGGTCCGCCTGCGGCTCTGCCGCGCCAGGGGACGCTGCGCGAAACCGCCCGGCGAGGAGTTGCTGCAGCGCGTCCAGATGCAGTTCGGAGCCGCTCTGCGCGGCAAGGGCCAGCGCGTGTTCGTCCATTGCGCCAACGGCGGGGCGCACGGCGGCGCGGCGTTGTTGGCGATACGGCGCCGGCTCCACCTGCAGTTCGGCCAGGCGTTTGTTGTAGAGCGCGTAGGTGTCTTTCAGCGCGGCCGACATGCCTTTCCCAAAGGCGCGCAGCAGACCGAGGCGCTCTTCAGCGTCCAGGTCGACCACGCCCAGCGCGTGGTGCAGCGATTTGCTGAACACTTCCGGGCGCAGCGGATTGACTTGCGGCGCGGCGTGTTGGCCCGCGCGCAGACTGTCCAGCCGCGCGCCAAGATCGCGCACTTCCCACTGCGCCTCGGATTCGAGCAGGTGGGTGAGGCGCGAGACCTCCACGCCCTCTTCCAGATCGGATTCATCCACCAGGCTGAGCGCGTCGAGCTGCAGCTCCCTGGCGGCGATTGGCTTCTGCCCCAGAATTTCCTCATCCAGCACCGCATGAAATCGCTCGACGAAGGCCTGGATCAGCTTGCCTTCGTTTTGCCGCAGCGCGTGGCTCATGTCGGAAAACTGCTGCCGGTCGCGTCCCGTGCCTGCGGCTTCCGCCTGTTGTTCCAGCGCCTCGATGACCTGTCGCACCACAGAACGCATCAAATCGTCCGAGCGCTGAATGGCGTCATCAATGCAGGACTGGAAAATTTCGGAAGGCAGCATGGCGCGGTGTGAGGTCGGTTGCCCGGAAAAAGGACATTTCTCACAATGTAAACCGTTTTTCGTCGCTGTTTCCTCCTTTTGTCGCTCCACCGGAATGGAGTGGCCGATCGGGGTGGCACGCTGTGCGTCACGCTCGCGCCGAAGCGGGCGTGCGTGACGCGGCGTCTCAGCCGTGGTCTTGTGCGCAGCAGGCGTTGCGCGCAGCGGGCTGATCAGCGCAGTTCGGGGTGTCGGCAGCGGGCGCGATGTGGCCGCTGTGCTGCAGTTCCACGCGCAAGTCCTGCGTGGCCTGCACCATGTGGCGCAGCGCGGCCTCGGTTTCCGGCCAGGCGCGGGTTTTGAGGCCGCAATCCGGGTTCACCCACAGCCGCTCCGCCGGAATGCACTGCGCCGCGCGCCGCAGCAGCCGTGCCATGTCGGCGGCAGGCGGCACGCGCGGGGAGTGGATGTCATACACGCCGGGGCCGATGTCGTTGGGATAGGCGAAGGCGCCAAAACCGTCGAGCAGTTCCATGTTCGAGCGCGACGTTTCAATGGTGATGACGTCGGCGTCCATCGCCGCGATGGACGGCAGAATGTCGTTGAACTCGGAGTAGCACATATGGGTGTGAATCTGCGTGTCGTCGCGCGCCGCTCCGGCGGACACGCCAAACGCGCGCACCGCCCAGGCGAGATAGGCCGGCCAATCGGCGCGCTTGAGCGGCAAGCCTTCGCGGAACGCGGGCTCGTCGATCTGGATGATGGCGATGCCCGCTTTCTGCAGATCGTCCACCTCGTCGCGCACGGCCAGCGCCAGTTGCAGCGCCACCTGTCCGCGCGGCAGATCGTCGCGCACGAAGCTCCATTGCAGCAGGGTGATCGGCCCGGTCAGCATGCCCTTGACCGGCTTGGCGGTGAGCGACTGCGCATGGCGCGCGGTGTCCACCGTCATCGGCTCGGGACGCCACACATCGCCCCAGAGGATGGGCGGCTTCACGCCGCGCGAGCCGTAGCTCTGCACCCAGCCGTTGGCGCTGAAGGTATAGCCCCAGAGCTGTTCGCCGAAAAACTCCACCATGTCGTTACGCTCGGCCTCGCCATGCACCAGCACGTCCAGGCCGATGTCTTCCTGCTTGCGCACCACGGCGGCAATTTCCGCGCGCATCTGTTGCAGATAGTCGGTGGGCCGCAGTTCGCCACGGCGCCACGCGGCGCGTGCTGCGCGGATCTCGGCGGTCTGCGGAAACGAACCGATGGTGGTGGTGGGCAGCGCGGGCAGGTGCAGCCGCGCGTGCTGCGCGGCAATGCGCACGCTGTAGGGCGCGGCGCGGTGCGCGTCCGCATCGGTAAGCGCGTCTGTGCGGCGGCGTACTTGCGGCAGGGTGATGCGCGGGCACGCCCGGCGCGATTGCAGTGCGGCGGCGTTGGCCTGCAGCGCCTCGCGCACGGCGTCGTCTCCCTGATCGAGCGCCGTGGAGAGCACGCGCAGTTCGTCGAGCTTCTCGGCGGCATACGCCAGCCAGGGCCGGACTTCCGCATTGAGGCGCCCCGCCTCTTCGCCGCGCAGACTGACCGGCACATGCAGCAGCGAGCATGACGGTGCGATCCACAGCCGTTCTCCCAGCGTGGCGTGCAGCGGACGCAAGAGGCCCAGCAGCGCGCCCAGATCGCTGCGCCACACATTGCGGCCGTCAATCACGCCAGCCGACAGCACCCAGTGCGGCGGCAGGGCGTCGCGCCAGAGGGCAAGCTGTTGCGGCGCGCGCACCAGGTCGAGATGCACGCCATCGACCGGCAGCGACGCCAGGGTGGCCGGCGCGAGGCTGACGGACTCGAAGTAAGTGGTCAGCAGCAGCTTGGGGCGTAGCGCCCCGGCCTGGGTGGGGTGTGCCGCGGGAAGGGCCGCATAAAGCGTCTGCAGCGCGTCGCGCCAGGGGGTGTCGAGGTCGAGGGTCAGCGCGGGCTCATCGAGCTGCACCCATTCCACCCCCAGCTCTGCCATGCGCGACAGAATGCGGGCATAGGCTTTGGACAGCGCCGGAGCCAGGCTCAGGCGGTCGAAGCCTGGCTGGTGCGACTTGGAGAGCAACAGAAAAGTCAGCGGCCCGACCAGCACCGGCTTGGGCGTGTGACCGGCCGCCTGCGCTTCGCGGATGCGGTCGAACAGCCAGTCCACACCGCCGTCAAACGTGGTCTGCGCATCGAGTTCGGGGGCCAGATAGTGATAGTTGGTGTCGAACCACTTGGTCATTTCCATTGCCGGTTGCGCGGCGTTGCCGCGTGCCAGGGCGAAGTAGTGCCCTAAGCCCAGCGCCTTGGGGTCAAAGCCGAAACGCGCGGGCAGGGCGCCCAGCAGCGCGGCGGTGTCGAGCATGTGGTCGTACAGGGCGAAGTCGCCCACAGTGGCAAGGCGCAGCCCGGCATCGCGCTGCGCCTCCCAATTGGCGCCACGCAGTTGCGCCGCGGCGGATTGCAGCGCGCTGGCATCGCTCTTGCCTTGCCAATAACTCTCCAGGGCGAACTTGAGTTCGCGTTGCGGACCGATGCGGGGGTAGCCCAGGACGTGCGTGGTGGTCATGCCAATTCTCCAAGATGAAATGCGGTGCAGGGCAGCAGTTTGCGCAGCCCGTAAAAATGAATCAAGCGATGATTTTTTAGGTTATGCTGAATTTCATTCAACATGCAGGTCTGCCATGCTCGAACTCCGCCACTTGCGCTCCCTGCTGGCCATTGCCGATAGCGGGCGCATCAATGCCGCAGCCGAGGCCGTGCATCTCACGCCGTCGGCGCTATCGCACCAGTTGCGCGCACTCGAAAGCCACTACGGCATGCCGCTGCTGCTGCGCGATGCGCGCGGCCTGCGCTTCACACCGGCGGGCGAGCGGTTGTTGGCGCTGGCGCGGCAGATGCGCGAGGCGCAGCAGGCCGCCGAGCTGGATCTGCAACGCATCCAGGGCGACACCCGCGGCACCCTGCGGCTGGTGCTGGAATGCCACACCTGTTTTGAATGGCTGATGCCGGTGATGGACGCCTTCCGCCAACGCTGGCCGGATGTGGAGGTGGATCTGGTGTCCGGCTTCCACAGCGACCCCGAGGCGCTGCTGAGCAAGGGCAAGGCTGATCTGGTGATTGGCGCGCTGCGTCCCGCTGGGCGACAGTGGGTGTCGTTACCGCTGTTTCGTTTCGAGATCCTGCTGGCGCTGCCGCCGGGGCATGCGCTGTGCGGCAGGCGCACGGTGCGCGCGGCCGACCTGCGGGGCGAAACGCTCATCACCTATCCCGCGCCCGATGCCCGCATCGACCTTATCCGCGAGGTGCTGCAGCCCGCCGGAATCACCCTGCCGCGGCGCACGGCGGAGTTGACCATCGCCATCCTGCAACTCGTGGCCAGCAGACGCGGCGTGGCGGCGCTGCCCAACTGGGCGCTCAAGCCCTCGGTGGACAGCGGCTATGTGCAGGCCCGGCGCATCGGCCCGCGCGGATTGTGGAGCGAGCTGTACGCCACCGTGCCGCGTGAACTGGCGCAGCGGCCCTATGTGCACGATCTGGTGGACATCGCCCGCCAAAGCATCGCCACACACCTCGATGGCGTGCAACTGCTGTAAGTGGATGGTCGACCGACCCTGCGGGGTAAGCCGCGCCGCGCTGCGCGGCGCGTCGCTTCGCCGCACAATATCTCTCCACAACACACCCTGAAGGAGCCCCGCATGCAACACAAAACCCTCACCCTGCACACCGCCGACGGCCAGACCATCGACGCCTATGTGGCCGAGCCCGCGGGCAAGCCCAAGGGCGGCATCGTTGTCGTCCAGGAGATTTTTGGCGTCAACGCCCATATCCGCAGTGTGGCAGACAGCTACGCCGCTGCGGGGTATCTCGCCATTGCCCCGGCCGTGTTCGACAGTGTGGAAAAAAATGTCGAACTGGGCTATGACCAGCCCGGAATGGAAAAAGGCATTGCCCTGGTCACCGCACTGGGTTTTGACCGTGCGCTCGCCTCAGTGCAAGCCGCTGCGCAGGCCGTCGCCTCGGCCGGCAAGGTGGGCGTGGTCGGTTTTTGCTGGGGCGGCAGCATCGCCTATCTGGCGTCCATCCGCGCCGGTCTGCCTGCCGTGAGTTACTACGGCGGACGCAATGTGCAACTGGTGGGCGAAACGGCCCAGGGGCCGCTGCAGTTTCATTACGGCCTGCGTGATGCCCACATCACCGAAGCCGACCGCGAGGCCGTGCGTGCCGCCAATCCCACTGCCGAGTTTTATGTGTACGACGCCGACCACGGCTTCAACTGCGACGTTCGCGCCAGCTTTGACGCACCGTCCGCGCAACTCGCCCGCGAACGTGCCCTGGCGTTTTTCGCCAAGCATGTGGGCTGAGAGCTTGTGAACATTTCAGCCATGCCCGCCTTGCACGCCAAAACACCCCCGCTCTTCATTGCAAATGCGCGCCATAGCCCGGGCTATGGCTGTGCTTTGCGCCTCGATCGGGGGGGGGTGACGCGCCTTTCGGACATGCCCGAAAAATTCACAAGCTCTGAGCTCTGAGCAACCCAACCCCGCACGCGGGCCAGGTGTCCCTGAAGAAACGACTATGCGCTACAAGGTGAACGGCAGCGCCGAGATGAC